>JBBRGD010000063.1:0-8236 GCA_038241065.1 Flavobacteriales bacterium | reverse complement strand
TAACAGATGTTGGTCAACACCAGATGATCGCATCGCGCTATTTTAAATTTAATCATTCCCGGAGCAATGTAACTTCAGGAGGTTTGGGAACCATGGGCTTTGCACTTCCGGCAGCAATGGGAGCCAAAATGGGATGCCCGGATCGGGAGGTGGTAGCCATAATTGGCGATGGAGGATTCCAGATGACCATCCAGGAATTGGGTACTGTTTTCCAGACTAAGATCCCTATAAAAATTGTTGTTTTAAACAATGGATTTCTTGGAATGGTACGCCAGTGGCAACAGATGTTTTTTGACAAACGTTATGCCTCCACTGAAATGGTCAACCCCGATTTTGTCGCAATTGCAAGGGGTTACCAAATTAAAAGCGAAAAAGTGAGCGAGCGCTCACTATTAAAAAATGCCATAAAGGAAATGATGGAAGCTAACGAACCATATTTTCTTGAGGTAATAGTTGAAAAAGAAAATAATGTGTTCCCAATGATCCCAACGGGAGCTGCGGTTTCAGAAATACGATTGGAATAATGGAAAAGAAAAATTTTACCGTTTCAGTTTATACAGAAAACAATCCGGGTTTATTGAGCAGGATCGCTGCAATTTTCCTGAAGAGGCACATTAATATTGAAAGTATCACCGTCTCAAAAAGTGAAGTGAAAGAGGTGATGCGATTTATTATTGTGGTAAATGTAACTGAAGAAAAGATCAAAAAGGTAGTGGGCCAGATCCAAAAGCAAATTGAGGTAATTAGAGCCTATTATCATACAGATGAAGAGTTGATCTTTCAGGAAACCGCGCTTTATAAGATAAGAACCTCTCAATTTGAAAAAGAATGGAAATTGGAGGAATTTATGAAAGAAAACAACGCGTGGATGGTAACAGTTGCTCCCGATTTTTTTGTGATTGAAAAAACCGGAAAACGCAACGAAACAGAAAGTTTATACGAAAAATTAAAACCATACGGATTAATGCAATTTGTGCGATCAGGCAGAATTGCGGTATCAAAAGACGAAATGCAAATTTCAGGAATGCTTGAAAAATTTAATACAACAAACTCAAACTCATGACAAATTACTTTAACAGCCTTTCTTTACGTGAACAATTGGCCCAATTAGGGACCTGTAGATTTATGGATTCAGAAGAATTCCGCGATGGGGTGGCTGCCTTAAAAGACAAAAAAATAGTAATAGTAGGTTGCGGTGCCCAAGGACTTAACCAGGGACTGAATATGCGCGACAGCGGTTTAAACATTTCCTATAGCCTTCGTGAAGAAGCGATTAAGGAAAAGCGCCAGTCCTGGAAGAATGCAACCGAGAATAAATTTCAGGTCGGTACTTATGAAGAGCTTATTCCACAAGCAGATTTAGTGATCAACTTAACTCCCGATAAACAGCATACTCCTGTAATTAAAGCTATTGTTCCATTCATCAAGAAAAACGCGGTTTTATCTTATTCCCACGGTTTCAATATCGTAGAAGAAGGAATGAAAATAAGGGAAGATATTACCGTAATTATGGTAGCGCCTAAATGCCCGGGAACAGAGGTGAGGGAAGAATATAAACGCGGTTTTGGCGTGCCTACACTTATCGCAGTCCATCCTGAGAACGATCCGCAGGGAATAGGTTTTGAATGGGCAAAAGCCTATGCCGTAGCCACCGGAGGCGATAAGGCCGGAGTTTTGGAATCTTCTTTTGTCGCCGAGGTAAAATCGGATCTTATGGGGGAGCAAACTATTTTATGTGGCGTACTTCAAACTGGTTCTATCCTCAGTTTTGATAAAATGGTGGCAGATGGAATAGATCCGAGTTATGCCGCAAAACTTATTCAGTATGGTTGGGAAACCATTACCGAAGCTTTAAAGCACGGTGGAATTACCAATATGATGGACAGGCTTTCAAATCCGGCGAAGATCAAGGCCTATGAAATTTCAGAAGAATTAAAAGTAAGCTTGCGTCCGCTTTTTAGAAAACATATGGATGATATTATTTCTGGTGCTTTTAGTACCAGAATGATGAAAGATTGGAATAATGATGATAAAGAATTGCTGAAATGGCGAGCCGAAACCGCAGAAACCGCTTTTGAAAAAACCAGTGCTACTGAAAAGGAAATTACCGAGCAGGAATATTTTGACAAAGGGGTTTTATTGGTAGCCTTCGTAAAATCTGGTGTGGAACTCGCATTTGAAACGATGACCGAAGCGGGAATAATAGAAGAATCAGCTTATTATGAATCTTTGCACGAAACTCCGCTAATAGCAAATACCATTGCCAGGAAGAAATTATATGAAATGAACCGGATTATTTCAGATACGGCAGAATATGGCTGTTATCTGTTTAACCATTCCTGCAAACCATTGATCCAACAATATGTAAACAACCTGGAAACAGGCTTGTTAGGAAAAGCTTATGGCACCGGAAATACCGGAGTAGATAACAAAAAACTTATTTCGGTTAATGATTCCATAAGAAAACATCCGGTTGAAATAGTAGGTGCCGAATTGAGAAAAGCAATGTCCGAAATGAAAAATTTATAGGAATTATGAGCACTTTATCAGTTATCCATAAAACATACAGGCCTGAGATAGCTGCTGTCAAAAAAGCAGCAGAACGCATCTCAAAGGTTGCGGTAAAAACTCCCCTTACACCGTCTTTTACTTACAGTAAAAAATATGATGCCAATATTTTGTTTAAAAGGGAAGATCTGCAACAGGTACGTTCGTATAAAATCCGGGGGGCTTATAACAAAATTTCAAGCCTGGACAATGAGCAACTCGATAGAGGTGTGATTTGCGCAAGTGCCGGAAACCATGCTCAAGGTGTGGCTTTTGCCTGCAGTCACCTGCAGGTTAAAGGGATAATTTATATGCCAAGTACAACTCCAAAACAAAAGGTTGAGCAAACCAGAATGTTTGGGGGAGATTGGGTTGAGGTAGTTTTAAAAGGTGATACTTACGACGATTCCTATAAGAGCGCCATTAAACATTGCGAAAAAAGAGGAATGGTATTTATCCATCCTTTTGATGATGAAAAAGTGATAGAAGGACAGGCCACCATCGCGCTTGAGATCCTGGAACAAGCTGAAACGCCTCTAGATTATGTTTTTGCGCCACTTGGCGGTGGTGGACTCCTCGCAGGATTATCCTCTGTTTTTAAACAACTTTCTCCAAAAACAAAGATTATTGGTGTTGAACCGGAAGGTGCAGCCTCAATGACATCTTCCCTGAAGGAAGGAAAGGTTGTGGAATTAAAAGATATTGAGAGGTTTGTGGATGGAGCAGCTGTAAAAAAAGTGGGAGCGCGGAATTTTGAGATCTGTAAGGAAAATCTCGATCAAATGATCACCGTTCCGGAAGGAAAAATTTGCCAGACAATTTTAGACCTTTATAACCAGGATGCGATCGTGGTGGAACCTGCGGGAGCAATGGCAATTACTGCTCTCGATACTTTTGCTGAAGAGATAAAAGGAAAAAACGTGGTTTGCATTATAAGCGGCAGTAACAACGATATCACAAGAACCGCCGAAATTAAGGAACGCGCCTTATTGTACGCCGGACTTAAGCATTATTTTATTATCCGGTTCCCACAAAGGGCAGGAGCTTTAAAACAATTTGTGGCCAAAGTTTTAGGGCCTGAAGATGATATCACCCATTTTGAATATTCCAAAAAGCACCACAGGGAAAATGGTCCCGCGGTTGTGGGAATTGAACTTAAGGATCCAAAAGATTTTGAACCTCTGGTGGAGCGTATGAAAGCCGAAAAATTTTACTCACAATATTTAAACGATAAACCTGATTTGTTCCAATTTCTGATTTAAGAGAAAATTTTGGTTTTATCAGTTAGTTTTGCAACCAAATAACCCTGCCAGCCTTTTCTGAAGACTGGCAGGGTTTAGTTTATTCGTTAATACAAAAAATAGAGCTTCCCGAAACACTGTCCCGGGAAGCTCAAGCTAAAAAAAAACAAAAATTAAATGATGGTCATTTGCCCGATGTTGAGGTTTTCGTTATTGACCCTTATATGTCCAATTTCACTGATAATTCCTTCCAAAAAGTCGCCCACTTTTTCTGTGGAATAATGATTGTCGATATCAATATCCTGGGTGCAAACGTTGAGGTGGATACTCAATTCTACCGATTTTCTAACCGATTCTGCTTCTTTGGTCAAATTAAAATGTTCCAGTAACATTGCTGCAGAAAGTATGGAAGCCACAGGATTTGCGATCCCTTTTCCTGTTGCCTGCGGATAGGAGCCGTGAATAGGTTCAAAAAGTGAATTTCCGTAACCCACAGAAGCTGAAGCCAATAATCCAATACTTCCTGCAATTACGCTAGCTTCATCAGATAAAATATCACCAAACATATTTTCGGTCAGGATCACATCAAATTGTTTTGGATTCAGGATCATTTGCATTGCGGCATTATCTACATAAAGGAAATCCAACACAATATCGGGATAATTTTTAGCCAGATTGGTAACCGTTTTTCTCCAAAGCCTTGATGTTTCAAGAACATTGGCTTTATCCACCAGGGTTACCTTTTTACGGCGTTGCTGTGCGGCTTTAAACGCCAGATGCGCGATTCGCTCTATTTCTTCTATAGAGTAAGTGCAGATATCAGTTGCGCTTGTTCCGTCTTCGCTAAGGCTTTTCTCGCCAAAGTAAATTCCGCCCGTAAGTTCCCTGTAAAATACCATATCAACTCCTTTAATTCGCTCAGGGCGCAAAGGAGAAAGTTCTATTAATTTATCATAGGCCTTAACTGGTCTAATGTTCGCAAACAAGCCCAATTCCTTTCTCAGTCTCAATAAACCTTGCTCGGGTCTCACTTTTGCTCCCGGATCATTGTCATATTTTGGGTCACCAATAGCCCCAAACAACACAGCATCAGAGTTTTTGCATAAATCGAGGGTAGCATCAGGCAACGGATTTCCCATTAAATCAATGGCTGCCGCGCCTACCATGGCTTCTTCAAATTGAAATTGGTGATCAAATCGATCTGCTACCGCTTTTAAAACTTTTACGGATTGCTGTGTAATTTCAGGACCTATTCCGTCTCCTCCTAATACTGCTATTTTTAAGTACATCTTATATCTTTTAAGTCAATAATACTGATTTATTGACAGTTGACTTTTATTTTTATTTCTTGACTGATTTTTTTAACATCAATAGTCAAACCAATATTATTTTTTGACTTTGTTATTTCCTTTATACTCTTTAAATTTTTTCTATTAACGACCTTTGCTATTAAATAAAAATGAAGCCGGAGCAAACAAATTAGGGTTTTCTAAAAAAATATTTACAAAAATTCTGAAACAGATTTTTCTATCCGTAATTGTTTTTCTTCGAATTTTTTAATCGATTCTATCTTGCTCACAAGGTAGTCTATATCATCAAATCCATTTATGAGACAGGTTTTTTTATAAGGATCTATATCAAATTTTTCTGATTCTCCCGTGCCTGAAATTTCAATTTTTTGATTTTCAAGATCTGTTTTTATTTCTGCTGAAGGATTTTCATCGATCACCTTGAATAATTTTTTCAAAAATCCCGGACTTACCTGAACGGGTAAAAGTCCATTGTTAAGGGCGTTTCCTTTAAAGATATCGGCAAAATAACTTGAAACTATCACTTTAAATCCGTAGGCTTTTAAAGCCCAGGCAGCGTGTTCCCGGCTGGATCCGCAACCAAAGTTATCTCCGGTTACCAGAATTGAACCTTTATATTTTTGGTTATTTAAACCGAAATCCTCATTCGGGTTTCCATCTTGGTCAAATCGCCAGTCCCGAAACAAATTGTCCCCAAATCCGGCTTTATCTGTTACTTTTAAAAAGCGCGCAGGGATGATTTGATCCGTATCAATATTTTCGATTTCCAAAGGAACTGCCGTATCTGTTAATGTGATGAATTTTTTCATCCTAGTTTAAGTGTTTTGTGAAATCGGTTAATTTTCCCGCTATGGCAGTTGCGGCAGCCGTTAACGGGCTAGCCAGAATTGTTCTTGCCCCTCGGCCTTGCCTGCCTTCAAAATTTCTGTTACTGGTAGAAACGCAATATTCCCCTTCGGGGATCTTATCGTCGTTCATAGCTAAACAGGCAGAGCATCCGGGCTGTCTCAATGTGAATCCGGCTTCCTCAAATATGGCTTTTAAACCTTCGGCTTCTATTTGGGCAAGAACCTTTTGGGAACCTGGAACGATGAGCGCATTTACATTCGCGGCTTTTTTCTTTCCTTTTATGTAGGCGGCTACCGTCCTGAAATCTTCAATTCTTGAATTGGTGCAACTTCCTATAAAAATATAGTTTATGGGTTTTTCCAGAAGTGATTCCCCTGCTTTAAATCCCATGTATTTTAATGCTTTTTCAACACTTGTCCCTCCATCTAACGGTATAGAACCGGTTATTTTTATACCCATTCCCGGGTTAGTGCCGTAGGTGATCATGGGTTCAATTTCTTCTGCGTCAATTGAATATTCCTGATCAAATTTGGCGTCCTGATCGGTTTTAAGGGTTTCCCAGAAAGCCTTCAACTCATCAAATTTTTTGCCTTTGGGTGCAAATTCCTTTCCTTTTACATATTGAAAAGTAGTCTCATCCGGCGCGATCAAACCACCTCGGGCACCCATTTCAATACTCATATTGCAAACGGTCATCCTTCCTTCCATGGACATTTCTTCGAAGATATTTCCCGCATATTCGCAGAAATAACCTGTTCCCGAATTCGTACCTAATTTGCTGATGATATATAAAATTACATCTTTGGGGAGCACACCTTTTTTCAATTTTCCGCTGACGTTTACACGAAGGTTTTTTGGCTTTTCAACCAATAAACACTGACTTGCAAAAACCTGTGAAACCTGGCTTGTGCCAATTCCGAAAGCGATTGTTCCAAATGCGCCGTGGGTAGAGGTGTGGCTGTCTCCGCAAACAATAGTCATTCCCGGTTGTGTAATTCCCAGCTCCGGGGCTATTACGTGTACAATTCCGTTATTAGGATGCCCAAGACCATAAAGAGTGATATTGTTATCTGCACAGTTTTGAGATAATTCTTTGATCTGGTTTCTGGACAACAGATCTTTTATGGGCAGATGCTGATTTTGAGTCGGTGTATTATGATCTGCCGTTGCAACAATTTGATCAGGGCGTAATACCGGTATTTTTCGTTCTTTTAGTTCATTGAATGCCTGCGGACTTGTGACCTCGTGAATAAGGTGTTTGTCGATATATAAAATATCGGGTCCGTTATCTATAGAATCTACCACATGGGCTTCCCATATTTTATCAAAAAGCGTTTTTTTCATGAGGCTCTGGCAATATTATTTTTTCTGGACAATTCCATGATTTCATGGATATCATTGTCTAATACTTCTTTTCTGACATCAGCAAAATTCAAAAACTCGACATAGACGTGATCTAATTGAAATTTTGTCAATTCGTATCCCATTTTCTTGGCCCGGTAAGCCAAAGCCGCCCTTCCGCTTCGTGCGGTAAGAATTATAGCCGATTCGGTTACCCCAACATCTACAGGATTGATGATCTCATAAGTTTCCCTGTTTTTTATCACTCCGTCCTGGTGGATCCCGGAACTGTGAGCGAAAGCGTTTGCACCTACAATTGCCTTGTTAGGCTGAACAAACATTCCCATTTCACGTGAAACCATATTGCTGGTGTCATATAATAATTCGGAATTTATATTGGTAGTTAAATTTAACCTGGGATGTTGCCTTAAGATCATGACAACTTCCTCTAAAGCCGTATTCCCGGCGCGCTCCCCAATACCGTTAATAGTACATTCAATTTGCCTTGCGCCATTGGTAATTCCGGCTATGGCATTTGCCGTGGCCAAACCAAGATCGTTATGGCAATGGCAGGAAATCCGGACTTTATGAATGCCTTCTACATGTTCCTTTAAATATTTGATTTTTTGACCATATTCGTCGGGAAGACAGTAACCTGTGGTATCCGGAATATTTAAAACCGTTGCCCCGGCTTTTACTGCTGCGGAACACACTTTTGCAAGAAATTCATTATCTGTTCTTCCGGCATCTTCAGCATAAAATTCAACATCTTCCACAAAAGTTTTGGCATAGGAAACGGCCTGAATAGCACGTTCTATAATTTCTTCGCGGGTAGCGTTGAATTTGTATTTAATATGAGAATCGGAAGTGCCAATTCCTGTATGAATTCTGGGTCTTTTTGCATGTTTTAGAGCTTCGGCTGCAACTTCAATATCTTTTTCCAGGGCA
>JBBRGD010000062.1:0-8241 GCA_038241065.1 Flavobacteriales bacterium | reverse complement strand
GTTTCGTCTTCCTCTTCCAGTTCCGGCAAGGCTGCGACTAAAGCATCGAGCAAATCTCCTGTTCCGCTCCCGCTGGTACTGGCAACAGGATAATAATCGCCTAAACCCAGCGAATAGAATTCCACAGCATTTTCAAGTCGTTTTGAATTATCTACCTTGTTCACAACCAGAAAAACCGGTTTTTTAACTCTTCGAAGTAATTTTGCAACTTCCTCATCCATTCCGGTAACACCGCTTTCCACATCTACCATAAAAAGAATGGCATCGGCTTCATCTATGGCCAATTCTACCTGCTTATCTATTTCGGACTCAAAAACATCGTCACTTCCTTTTACATATCCGCCTGTATCAATCACGGAAAAAGTTTTCCCGTTCCAATCAGATTTTCCATAATTCCGGTCACGGGTAACTCCACTTACCGCATCTACAATTGCCTCCCGGCGTTGAATCAATCGGTTGAAAAAAGTAGATTTCCCTACATTCGGTCTTCCCACAATGGCTACTATATTGCCCATATCGACTTAAGTCTTTTTTATTAATCTGCAAAAATAGCGCTTTTTAGTTTAATATGATTCTCCTAGCCTACTGTATTTAAATTTAAGACTTTACATTTGGCTGAATGCCCGGGATTCTTCACTGCGATCAGCAACATGCCGGGTTTTTTTGTCATTCTGAACGAGCTTTGGGGCGAGGAAGAATCTCTACTGTGAGTGCGAAGGTATGAGTAAGTGAAACTGATGTCGGCTTTTGAACATTATTGGTCCATTGAGTACGTGAGATTCTTCACTGCGTTCAGAATGACAAAAAAAAGGAATGCCGCACCACTATTTTTAGTATCCGTAAACTTACAAGCGTTAGGGATTGCAGCGGTAGCTTTTAAAAATGGCTTTATCATTTTTAAAACTACAAGCGTAAAGCCCGACCCGACCGCAGGAAGGGAAACGCCCAAAAGCTCGTTCAGAATGATGTCATACCAAAGATGTTTTTTCTTCATTCTACGGCTTAAAACTAAAGGGTAGAACGTTTACAGGCTGTAAAATGGAACAGGTGGATTTTGCAGAATCAGACCTTAAGAATTCCCGTTTTCAAAAATGTGACTTAAGCGGCGCAAATTTTGGAAATACAAACCTGGAAAATTCCGATTTACAAACAGCTGCAAATTTTTCGATTGATCCAGAGTCCAACCGGATTTACAAGGCAAAATTTTCAATTCAAAATATCACCGGATTACTGGATAAGTATAAAATTATTATAAAATAAACACACCAAAAAATCAGTTATAAAGTTTCAGTTGTAATATTCTTCTCCTGATTTTAGGCTGCGATAAAACTTATTTTAGGGTTTTAAAGCCATTAAACCCTCTATTATATCATTCTGTTTTTTAATCTGATAAATTCCCCAGAAACTACATATAGTATACATTTTTATCAGTTAAATAAAGGAGTGCGCAATATTTCTAACTTTTTTATTATAATATTAAGTTAAAAAATAGTTGCTAAATTAGTATATTTATGCAAAATAAATATATATGGAACTATTTTCGTGTCCAAAATGCCAAAATACGCACATTATAAAGAGTGGTATCCTCAAGGGAAAACAGCGTTATTTATGTAAAAAATGCTCCTATTATTTCACGGTAAACAAGCTTGGGAAAAAGATCGACAGTTATTACGTCACCAAAGCCTTACAGCTCTATCTGGAAGGTTTGAGTTTTCGTGAGATTGAACGAATTCTAGGGGTTTCTCATGTTACTGTGAGCAATTGGGTGAAAGAATATAAAATAAAAAAACCTGCTAATGCAAATTACCATCCAACTTACCGGATTTTCAATCACCTTGAATTGGTAAAATACCTAAAAAACAAGGATCAACTGGCCGGAGCAGGAATGATAATTACCGAGTTGGGAGATAAGTTTATGTTAATAAAATGGGAACGTTTCAGGGATTAACTATACTAGTTTACAGAAAACTATAATAGATTTTTTTTTTGATGTATAAAAACAGAATTTAGTAAAAGAAATCTAACCGATGATTTCATAATCTAACCTCAATTTTTATGAAAAGAATCCTATTCATAAGCCTATTGGCACTTCTTTCCACACAAGTATTTTCTCAAGGCTCTCCCGATTATGGATCAGGAATGAAGATCAAGTTCAACGAAGACGGTTCCAATTATATGAGATTCATTGCCTGGGGACAAATGTGGGTACAATACAATGATGATGTTCCCGATCAGCAAAAATCAATAGAATTTTCAACAAGAAGAGCGCGATTATTAACCTATGCTCAATTTGGCTCGAAATTTTTAATTCTCGCTCATTTTGGTCTAAACTCCATGAATGCTGATAATATGTCGCCTCTAGGAAAAGACAATAGTTCACAACTCTTCTTTCACGATTTTTGGTTGCAATACAGCCTGACTAAAGATCACGCCATTGGTACAGGCTTGCATTATTGGAATGGGATTTCAAGATTAAATAACCAGAGTACACTTAACCTGTTGACTCTGGATAACAATAGACAATCCTGGGCAACTTTAGGTTTAACCGATCAATTTGCCAGACATCAGGGAGTTTACGCAAAAGGAAGTATAGACAAGTTTCAGTACCGAGTTGCTATTAACGAATCACTCACAAATGGTTTGGATTCAAGAAATGTTCAGGATAACGTTGGCACTACCATTTATGCAGGCCGAAAAGTCGTGGGTTCGAAAGACGCAGGATTTAACTATGCAGGTTATTTTGAATACAATTTCTTAGATCAGGAAAGTAATTTCCTACCCTATAAAGTGGGTACTTATTTAGGGACTAAAAGGGTGTTTAATTTGGGCGCCGGTTTCTTTTTGCATCCGAACGGGACAGTACGATCTAACGGGACAACAATCTCATCAGAAGATGTTTCCATTTTCGCAGTGGATGCATTTTATGATGCTCCGCTTGGAGAGAACAAAGGCGCCATTACTGCTTATGCCGTATATCAAAACAATGAGTACGGAAAGGATTATTTATTTAGTGCTTATGGAACAGGAAGTATGCTTTACGGGCATATCGGTTATTTGATCCCAACAGAAAAGCTCACCAAATTACAACCCTATGTCTCTTTTGCTTCAAGCAGTTATGATGCAGTAGATGATAATAGAAATGTTTTTGGAATTGGCAGCAATCTGTTTTTGAATGGACACCATTCAAAACTGGCCTTGGAGTACAAAAATGAAAAATTCGGAAGCAGTGAAACCGGAACGCTCACTCTTCTGGCAATGATTTACTTATAAACCAACCTTTTAATAACAAAAATTATGGAAAAACAACAAAAAGCAACCGCATATTGGAAGGAGAACCTACGTTACCTTCTTATTTTATTAAGCATCTGGTTCCTGGTTTCTTATGGCGCAGGAATCTTGTTCAAGGATTTATTAGACAACTTTTCTCTGGGTGGATTTCCTCTTGGATTCTGGTTTGCACAACAAGGTTCTATTTATGTATTTGTAATTCTGATTTTTGTCTACGTTCGATTGATGAACAAATTGGATAAAAAATACGGATTTGATGAATAAAACCAACTTTTCAATCTCTTACAATCTAACTAATTAATATTTACAGAAATGGATGTACAAACTTGGACATATATAATTGTAGGGCTGTCCTTTGCGCTCTATATAGGAATTGCGATCTGGTCAAGAGCCGGTTCGACCAAAGAATTTTATATAGCCGGAGGTGGCGTTTCACCACTGGCAAATGGGATGGCAACCGCTGCCGACTGGATGAGTGCCGCATCCTTTATATCAATGGCCGGTCTTATTTCCTTTATGGGATATGATGGAGCCGTTTATTTAATGGGTTGGACAGGTGGATATGTGCTTCTGGCATTATTACTCGCTCCCTATTTAAGAAAATTCGGAAAATTTACCGTTCCCGATTTTATTGGAGATCGTTATTACTCTAATACTGCCCGAATTGTAGCCGTAATCTGTGCAATCATCATTTCGTTTACTTATGTAGCCGGACAAATGCGGGGCGTGGGAGTTGTTTTCTCCAAATTCCTGGAAGTTGATATCGATACAGGTGTTTACATAGGGATGGTGATTGTGTTGTTTTATGCAGTTTTAGGTGGAATGAAAGGGATTACCTATACTCAGGTGGCACAATATTGTGTATTGATCTTTGCCTTTATGGTACCTGCAATTTTTATTTCTATTCAAATGACAGGTAACCCAATTCCTCAAATTGGAATGGGCAGTACATTAGCCGATGGGTCCGGAACCTATTTAATAGATAAATTAAATGGTTTGTCCACAGAACTGGGTTTTGCCGAATATACAAGTGGAACTAAATCAATGATAGATGTAATAGCCATTACACTTGCTCTAATGGTTGGAACTGCTGGTTTACCTCATGTAATTGTTCGCTTCTTTACTGTGAAAAAAGTTAAAGATGCGAGAAAATCTGCCGGTTTGGCGCTGTTGTTTATAGCGATACTTTATACAACGGCTCCGGCAATTTCTGTATTTGCAAGAACAAATTTAATTAATACCGTGAGCAACCAGGAATACGTCAATATGCCTGGCTGGTTCAAAAAATGGGAGGTCACCGGTTTATTAGCATTTGATGATAAGAACGGAGATGGTAAAATTCAATATGTTGCAGACAAAAGTACCAATGAACTTACAATAGATAATGATATTATTGTTCTTGCCAATCCTGAAATTGCCAATTTGCCGAACTGGGTCATTGCTTTAGTTGCTGCTGGAGCTTTAGCTGCTGCCTTATCTACAGCTGCGGGTTTATTGTTAGTAATTTCATCTTCTGTCTCACACGATTTGATTAAAAAAATGATCAAACCGGATATTTCAGATAAAGGAGAACTATGGGCTGCACGTATTGCAGCTACTGTTGCTGTTGTTATTGCGGGGTACTTTGGAATTCATCCTCCCGGCTTCGTGGCAGCCGTAGTGGCACTGGCATTTGGTTTGGCGGCCGCCTCGTTTTTCCCCGCCATTATTTTGGGAATCTTTTATAAGAAAATGAATAAGGAGGGAGCCATTTCAGGAATGATAGTTGGACTTTTATTTATGCTGTTTTATATACTCAAGTTCAAATTTGGGGTTTTTGATGGCGGAAAATCAGCCGTTGATGGTTTAAAATCTGAATGGTGGTTTGGTATATCTCCTGAAGGATTTGGAACAGTGGCCATGATGGCAAACTTTGTAGTGGCTTTAGTCGTAAATACCTTTACAAAAGAACCACCACAGCATGTTCAGGACATTGTTGAGAATATCCGAATTCCATCTGAAGCAGGGGAAGCAGTAGCTCATTAATTTAATCTTTAAATTATTTTAATTCTCTGCTCTTCATTTAAGGGCAGAGAATTGATTTAATCTAGAATTACAACTTTTTTTATACATTGAATTCAGATCTGAACAAATAAAAATTAATGTCTGTAAAGCATTAAATTGGTTGTTTT
This sequence comes from Flavobacteriales bacterium, assembly GCA_038241065.1. Lineage (GTDB taxonomy): Bacteria > Bacteroidota > Bacteroidia > Flavobacteriales > Flavobacteriaceae > Gillisia. Next base: position 2,782 of record JBBRGD010000062.1, on the reverse strand, counting down.
TTACTTAATACCAACCTGACCTTAAAAATGAAAAAGCGACACGAACAAAAACTTATTCTTATAACCTTCGGGTGATTTATTGCTTTTAACTTACCAATCCTGCTGTTGTTTGACAGCAGTCAGGATTTATTTGGTATTCCAAAAGTGTACGTTTTCATATTTCTTGTTTGGGCTTCTTCAATTTTATTAACATTTTATATTACAAAGAGATACAATGAGTAGTGTAGGGCTGTTAGTAATACTGGTAATTTATTTGGCTTTTCTTTTTGTCATTGCCAGTTGGGCAGAGAAAAAGAAGAACAGCAAATGGACCAATAATGCCTATGTCTACACACTTTCACTTGCAGTTTATTGTACGGCCTGGACTTATTATGGCAGCATTTGAGTAGCAGCGGAATCCGGATTAAGCTATTTGACTATTTATCTGGGACCAATAATAATTATCCCCGCATGGATAGTGGTTTTGCGGAAAATTATTCGAATTTCCAGAGTGAATAAAATTTCCGGAATTGCAGATTTTATTTCCCTGAGGTATGGTAATGATCGGTTTTTAGGAGCTTTGGTGACCATGGTTTGCGTTGTGGGAATTTTGCCATACATAGCTTTGCAACTCAAAGCGATCTCGGAGACTTTTCATATTGTGACACGAACCTCTTCCAGTTCAAATATTTTAAATGATACCACAACCTATGTAGCAATTGCTTTAGCACTTTTTGCTTCCTATTACGGGACAAGGTATTTTGACGCCTCTGAAAAAAGGAAAGGAATTGTAACTGCCATAGCAATGGAATCCTTGTTGAAACTCTTCTTCTTTTTAATTATTGGGATATATGTTACCTATTTTGTTTTTAACGGTTTTCAGGATATCTATGATCAGGCATCTGTTTTAGAAAATTTTGCCGAACGAAATTCCATAGGGGATTTTCCGCAGGCCATGAATTGGTTTTTTCTTTGCATGCTTTCTATGTTTGCCATTTTTTTGCTGCCAAGACAATTTCATGTAAACATCATTGAAAACAATAGGGAAAAACATATCAAAACGGCAATTTGGCTGTTTCCGTTGTATTTGCTCTTATTTAATCTTTTTGTATATCCAATTGCCTGGGGTGGCAATATTTTATTTGACGGAGTAAATGTAAATACAGATATGTATCCCTTGCTCATCACTCAATTATTCGACAATCAAATCCTCACACTACTGGTTTTTTTAGGTGGCTTTTCGGCAGCCATTTCTATGATAGTGGTTTCTACCATCGCCCTTTCAATTATGTTGACCAACAACCTGTTAATCCCTTATGGATTGATTGGGAAAATGCAAAGTGAGGAGCAAATAAAAAATAGTTCGCTCATTTTAAACCTTCGAAAAATTGGTATTTTCTCACTAATTATAATGGCATATTTCATCTATAGATATTTTGCCTTAGACTACTCTCTGGTTTCTATAGGATTGCTCTCATTTGTTGTTATCGCCCAATTGGCCCCTTCATTTTTTGGAGCCATTCTTTGGAAAAGGGGCTCTTCAAAAGGCGCGATCTCCGGGATAGTTGTTGGTTTTTTGATTTGTTTCTATTCTTTGCTATTGCCTTTCGCCATAGGAATTGCAAATCTTGAAAGTACCTTTATTTCAGAAGGGCTTTTCGGAATTGAACTTCTAAGGCCTTTTCAACTTTTTGGATTAGATTATCTGGAACCGGTTACTCATTCCTTTTTCTGGAGTATGTTTTTTAACTTTTTCACCTACGTATCGGTATCAATTATTTCCAAAGGAAATTATAGAGAGCGAAACTATGCTGAGATGTATGTGGATATTGACAGATATATTACCAATCATGAAAACGCATTTGTTTGGAAAGGAACCGCTTATATATCAGATATTGAAAAAGTATTACAACGATTTTTAGGCAAGGAAAAAACCAAAAGGGCGTTGAGGATTTTCAACCTGAAATACGAAATAGACAAAGACACCACAATGGCCGATGCCCGATTGATAAAATTCGCAGAAAACCTGTTGACAGGGCACATTGGGACGGCATCTGCAAAAATATTAATGGAAAGCGTAACCAAGGAAGACATCATCAGCCTGCCGGAAGTATTAAAAATACTGGAAGAATCAAAACAAAATATTCTTTTAAATAAGGAACTCACCGGCACCTCCAGGGAACTTCATGAACTCTCCACCCAACTTCGGGAAGCAAATGAGCTTTTGCGTAAAAAAGACAAGCAAAAAGATGAATTTTTAGATACGGTTACTCATGAATTGAGAACACCAATTACCGCGATTAGAGCTTCCAGTGAAATACTGCACGATGACGAGCACATCCCGGAAAAATTGAAGAAACAGTTTTTACAAAATATTATTTCAGAATCTGACAGGCTGAACCGATTGATCGATAAAATTCTGGATCTGGAAAAATTTGAAAGCGGAAAACAAAAAATATTTCCTGCGAATAACGATATTCTTGAAACTATATCAAAAGCGGTAAAACCACTTCAGCAATTACTGAAAAACAAAAATATTGACTTTAAATTCAATGATACCCAATACGAAGTAATCGCTTTTTATGACGAAGAGAGAATCATACAGGTGATTACCAATTTGCTTTCCAATGCTATTAAATTTTGTGGAGAAACTCTCGGAGTTATTTCTATTTCGGTTTCCAAAAAGGACGATACCTTGATTGTGGATGTTTTCAATAATGGAAAAAATATCAACCCGGAGGATCTAGATGCAATTTTTGATAAATTCTACCAAGCCAGCAATCAAAACATCAAAAAACCCATT
>JBBRGD010000061.1:0-8283 GCA_038241065.1 Flavobacteriales bacterium | reverse complement strand
CGGATAATTTTAGAAGTATTCTTTTGTAAGGCATATGCATTTTTTAGATGAGTAGTGCAAATATAGACAATATCTTAATTTGTAAAGAATCTCCCGCGACCGATTCTTTTTAAAATTGTGGCTTTAGTAAAACTTTAACCTTATAAAAACTGAAATGTTAATCAATATGACAAAATTTCAGAATATAAATTGGCTAGATTTTTGTTATATTTGAAACAATAAAACAAAAAAATAGCAACAAAATGATTGGATATTATATCATCGCAGGACTTATATTTATTGTGAGTTTGTATGTTAGCAACAAGCTAAAAAGCAAGTTTAAAACATATTCAAAGGTTTATCTCCAAAACGGGATGAGCGGAAAGGAAATTGCTGAAAAAATGCTGCACGATAATGGTATTTTTGATGTAAAGGTTATTTCAACCCCGGGAAAGTTAACCGACCATTATAACCCTCAAAAAAAGACGGTTAATTTAAGCGAATCGGTTTATACACAGCGAAATGCTGCCTCCGCAGCAGTAGCAGCCCACGAATGTGGACATGCCGTGCAACACGCGCAAGCCTACAGCTGGTTGCAAATGCGAAGCCAACTGGTTCCTGTGGTAAGCGTGGCTTCCAGATTTTCACAATGGGTGATTTTGGGAGGTCTTGTGCTAATGGCAACCACTGCTTTTGGGAGTACTATTTTGCTTGTAGGTATATTTTTATATGCTATGGGAACTTTGTTCAGTTTTATTACTTTACCCGTAGAATATGATGCCAGTAAAAGGGCGTTGGTATGGTTGGAATCCAAAAACATGCTTAGTCCGCAGGAACACGATGCTGCCGAAGATTCTTTAAAATGGGCCGCCAGGACTTATGTGGTTGCTGCAGTAGGATCACTCGCTACCTTAATGTATTTTGTCAGTATATATTTGGGAAGGAACTAATTCAGAAATTTATAAAAGCAAAAAAGGATTCTCAATTTGTGAGTCCTTTTTTCTTTTATAAATTTGCTTAAAGCTTTAAACCTTGATTTGTCTTTTTATTTGCTGATTTAAAGAAATAAATGTTTCTGTACGGGAAACGCCATCTATGGACTGAATGTTCTTGTTTAAAACATTCATTAAATGTTCGTTGTCCCTACACAATATTTTTATAAAGATAGACCAATTTCCGGTGGTAAAGTGACATTCAATTACCTCTGGAATTTCCATTAGGCGTTTTACCGCCTGGGGATTGCTCACAGCTTTGTCCAGATAAACCCCAACAAAGGCTAAGGTTGTATATCCTAAAACCTTCGGATTGATCATGAGCTTGGAGCCTTCAATTAATCCCGATTTTTCAAGTTTCCTCAATCGTTGATGAATTGCAGCCCCACTTATTCCTATGCTCCTTGCAATCTCCAGGATAGGCTTTCGGGCATCTTCCATTAGGCTATTTAATATGATCTTGTCTATTCCATCAATAGTTACTTTTTCATCTACTACTTTCATATGCTTTGGATTATTTGAGATTGGGAGTTTTAAACCTGAGTGCTTTTTAGTTAATTTCCAACTTCCCCAAAGGGATTATAACCTAAATAATCAGTTTCTTTTTCAGTAAATACAATGCCATGTACTTCCAATTCTTTTAAAATAGGCTCGTACACTTCTTTTGAAATAGGAATTTGCACTCCGGGAGTGTTTATCTTTCCATTTAAAATAGCAAGGCTTGCAATAGCCACGGGTAAACCAACAGTTTTAGCCATAGCAGTTTGGTTTTGATCTTTCCCTATATGGACCATGGTCGATTCAATTTGCTTTTTTTCTCCCTTGAGCTCATAACCAAATTTGTGATGCATCACGATCATGTCCTTATCATCTTCTGCCAGGGTCCATTTGTCAGATAATATTTTTTGTAGCGCCTGTGCGGGAGTAGCGTTTTCTATTCCTATTTTCTTTTCATCATTGAACAGGTCTAATTCTACTATTTTATCCCACATAATGTCATCCTGGTCAATTTTGAGGTTGAGCCTGAACTTTAATTCAACCGTAGCCGTAGGAGAATAGGGAAGAAAGGAATTGATAAAATCCCGGTAGCTCATGTTTTTGGAATCTTGTAATTCGTAGGAGTCATCTGTCACCCCAAGTTGAACAAACATATTCCAGGCCCTGCTAAAACCAACCCTTCTAATAGTTCCCCTGTAAAGGGTTAAAATATCTTCCAATCCATAAATGCTTCGGTAGTCTAATGAATTTCTGTTAGCGTAACCTTCAAATTTTCCGTAACCATCTATGTGCATAAATTCGGTTCTTCTAAATAATCTGTGATAAGGGATATATTTATATTTTCCTTCCTGGATAAATTCGGCAACGCCACCCTGTCCGGCAACAACTACATTTCTGGGGTTCCAGGTAAATTTATAATTCCAGAGATTGTTATCGCTCTCCGGGGCTACAAGGCCACCAGTAAAGGATTCAAACAACAACATTTTGCCTCCCTTGTCCCGAATACTGTCTATGACCCGCATTGCGCTCATATGGTCTATTCCCGGATCCACGCCTATTTCATTCATAAAAATAAGGCCGTTTTCCTTTACCTCTTTGTCTAAAGCTTTCATTTCTTTGCTTACATAGGAAGCCGTAACCAAGGATTTTTTGAATTTAACACAATCCTTTGCGGCTTCAAGATGAAATCTCGCGGGGAGCATGGATATTACGATATCTGCTTTCTTGATGGCCGATTCCCGGCTGGCTTTGTCAGAAACATTTAACTGAATTGCCTTACATCTTGGATGGTTATTGCAAAGTTTATTGGCTTGGTCTATTTCTATATCGCCAATTGTGAGGAATAAATTTTCTTTTTCAGATTTTTCTAATAAATAGGCTATTAGTACCGAGGTAGATTTTCCGGCGCCAATCACTAATATTTGTCTCATATCCAAATTTCTTAATTAGTTTTGTAGTAATAGAGCTACGAATGTACTTAATAGTTTACACCCTAAAAAATTAATTTATGGATAGAAAATTTTATATTGCAGGTTTTTTTTTCGGACTCATTGGAATAATTCTTGGAGCCTTTGCAACTCATGGGTTAAAGCCGATGCTTACTCTTGAAGCAGTTAATTCGTTTGAAACAGGAGTAAAATATCAAATATATCATGCACTGTTGTTTCTCATTTTGGGAAATATGAAAGAATTGGGACAAAAAATATCAAATTGGGTATTTTATATGCTAGTGTGTGGGGTGTTGTTTTTTTCAGGATCCATATATTTACTATCGACAAATGCACTTACAAGTTTTGATTTTAATGTTATTGCCCTAATAACCCCATTGGGGGGAAGTTTGTTGATCTTGGCCTGGATTATTCTCCTGATCCATTTTGTAAAGTTAAAAAAGAAGTAAAAAGCGGGCTTTTAAACGGCTAACAGTTTAAGATTATTTACTTTTGTCAGCCTAATCAATCACTCAACTTATATTATGATGTTGGAAAACAAACAAATTACGAAATCGATTTCGTTGGAAAAATACGGAATTAAAAACCCGAATGTTCACTATCAGCTTTCTCCGGAAGAACTTCAACAAGTCACTTTACAAGAAGGCCAAGGGGTAGAAGCTAGCTCCGGTGCTTTGGCAGTAAATACTGGAAAATTTACCGGACGTTCCCCAAAGGATCGATTTATTGTAAAAGATGATATAACAAAAGATGAAGTTTGGTGGGGAGATATCAACATTCCATTTGACCCTAAAGAATTTGATTCATTATATGACAAGGTAGTAGATTATCTTTCTGAAAGGGAGTTATACGTTCGGGATTCTTATGTTTGTGCTGATGAAAATTACCGTCTTAATCTTCGTTCAGTAAACGAATATCCCTGGTGTAATTTATTTGCTTTCAATATGTTTTTAAGACCGAAAGCATCTGAACTTGAAAATTTCGATGAAGACTGGGTCATTATTAATGCTCCGGGTTTTGAAGCCAATCCTGAGGTGGACGGGACCAGAAAAGGTAACTTTACCATCATTAACTTCAGTAAGAAAGTCATATTAATTGGAGGAAGCGGATATACCGGAGAGATTAAAAAAGGCGTTTTTTCGTCTTTGAATTTTATACTTCCCGTATTAAAAAATGCTTTCCCAATGCATAGTTCCGCCAATATTGGGGATAATGAGGATACCGCTATTTTCTTTGGACTTTCAGGAACCGGGAAAACCACCTTGTCTGCAGACCCTAAAAGGAAATTGATAGGAGATGATGAACATTGCTGGACTAAAGAAAATACTATTTTTAACATTGAAGGTGGCTGTTATGCCAAAGTAATTAATCTTTCAGGAGAAAATGAACCTGATATTTACAATGCTATTAAGCCGGGTGCTTTATTGGAAAATGTAATTTTGGATAAAGATGGAAATGTAGAGTTTGAAGACACTAGCATTACTCAAAACACACGGGTTAGTTATCCTATTTATCATATAAATAATATAGCCACACCCTCTATTGGTAAAAATCCCAAAAACATATTTTTTCTTACCGCCGATGCTTTTGGGGTATTGCCTCCTATTAGCAAACTTACACCGGGGCAAGCAGCCTATCACTTTATAAGTGGCTATACTGCTAAGGTTGCAGGAACAGAAGAAGGAATAAATGAGCCAACACCAAATTTCTCCGCTTGTTTTGGTGCACCTTTTATGCCATTGCACCCAACCAGATATGCAGAGATGTTGATTGAAAAAATGCAAGGTGCCAAAGTGAATGTATGGTTGGTAAATACCGGTTGGACCGGTGGCCCTTACGGTACAGGAAACAGAATGAAGTTGAAATATACCAGGGCAATGATAGATGCTGCTTTGGAAGGTAAATTAGATGATGTGGCCTATACCCTGCATCCGGTTTTTGGTTTACAAATGCCTGCCGAATGTGAAAATGTACCAGATAAAATCTTAAACCCGATAAACACCTGGGAAAATAAAGATAATTACAATGCGAAAGCCAGAGAACTGGCGAGTTCTTTTAAAGCAAACTTCAAGAAATTTGAAGAATATGCCAATAAGGAAATCCTTTCCGGGGGTCCGTTGATTTAATTAAAACATATTTTTGAATAAAAAAGGCCGATAATTATTAAAATAATTATCGGCCTTTTTTATTCTCGATGTTGATCTTTATTTCTTATTAGCTTCTTTAATGTATTTATGAAGTGCCATCGTCATGGATGGAGTTTCCGGGGTTGGGGCCATAATGTTTACTGTAAGGCCATGATCCTTGGCGGCTTTTACAGTTGTATTTCCAAACACGGCAATTCTTGTTTCTTTTTGTTCAAAATTAGGGAAGTTTTCGTAAAGTGATGTAATTCCACTCGGGCTAAAAAACACCAGGATATCGTAATATACATCCCTTAAATGAGTGAGATCACTTACCACGGTCTTATAAAAAACGGCTTGTTTCCATTCTATACCCAATTTATTCAACGTCTTTGGAATATCGGGTTTCAACATATTTGAGGAAGGCAATAAAAACTTTTCGTTTTTATATTTTTTAATAAAAGGAGCCAGATCCGAAAAATTTCGTTTCCCAACATATATTTTCCGCTTTCTGTACACAACATATTTTTGAAGATAATAGGCAACGGCTTCGCTTATGCAAAAATATTTGAGAGTTTCAGGAACCTTAAAACGCATCTCCTCTGCAATCCTGAAAAAGTGATCTACAGAGTGCCTACTGGTTAAGATAATCGCAGTATAATTAGTAAGATCTATTTTCTGGTGTCTTACATCCTTAGAAGAAACCCCTTCTATATGGATAAAGGGAATGAAATCAATTTTTACTCGATGTGATTCTTCCAGATCAAAATAAGGTGAACTTTCTATTATTGGTTCCGGCTGAGAAATCAAGATTGTTTTCACTTTCATAAGATGTCGATTTTATTACCCTTAGCTTGTTGTAATGAGCTTATGTAAAATAATATACGGGGTGATTTCAAGCGCACAAAGGTACAAAATAAAATAGAACCAATAGCTTGCCACCTGTCTTTCATTTTTAATAATAATGCGGACAAAAGTTAAAATCATTGCCATAAAAAAAAGTCCTAAAATTATATATAATAATACATTATTCAAATTATCCGCATAAACCAGAAATATTGAAACAGGAAATAGCATTATAGAGATGAAATTACGATAAGTATGCTTTTGGAACAAATAGTGATCAATAAAGTCATCTATGTCAAAAACATTGGCAATAATTTTTTCGATGAAAATTTTTAACAATACAAAAAAACTGTAACCTGTAATAATGCGCAATAAGATCATCCCGGTATTTTCGATATTGGAAGACACAAAAGCGCGGTATAAAATAAACAGGAACAGTGAAATACTGAGAATATGAATAATGAGCATCAGGACATTAAAGCCAAACAGCGCTTTGTGTTCCCTTGATTTAATCACCATATATTTCCCTGAGGTGACTAGGGAAACAAAATCCTCAAATCTGGGTTGAAACATTTTTTTTGCCAGGACCAATAACAATAGCACCAACAAAATAATTAGGGTCAATAAATCGTTTGCAGTGGTATATCTTTCTATGGCTTCCAAATATAAAGTTTTCACAAAGGTATAATAATCGAGGTAAATGTTGTAAGTTAATTGAAGTTGCTAAGCGCAAAAATAGTTACATTTGCGCAAAAGTCAAGGCATGTCCAATGGGATTGTTATTATACCCACTTATAATGAAATTGAAAATATTGAGCGTTTAATAAGGAATATTTTTTCCTTACAACGCAAGTTTCATATTTTGGTGGTAGATGATAATTCTCCTGATGGTACTGGATTAAAGGTGAAAGCTTTACAAACAGAATTTTTTGGTTCTTTGTTTTTAGAGGAGAGAAAGGGAAAGTTAGGTCTTGGCACCGCATATATTCACGGTTTTAAATGGGCCCTGAATAGAAAATATGAATATATTTTTGAGATGGATGCCGATTTCTCCCACAACCCGAATGACCTTATCAGGTTATATAACGCCTGTGAAAAAAATGGGGCCGATTTGGCAATAGGATCCCGTTATGTATCGGGTGTAAATGTTATTAACTGGCCAATGAGCAGGGTGCTATTGTCCTGGCTGGCTTCAAAATACGTGCGTGTGGTTACCGGAATGAATATTCAAGATACAACTGCCGGTTTTGTTTGTTATAAGCGAAAAGTGCTAGAAAAAATAAATTTAGACAAGATCCGCTTTGTAGGATATGCTTTTCAAATTGAAATGAAATTTATGGCACATTTGTTAAACTTTGATATAAAGGAAATTCCGGTAATATTTACCGACAGAACTAAAGGAACTTCAAAGAGGAGTGGGGGAATAATATCTGAAGCCGTATTTGGTGTAATTAATATGAAATTAAAAAGTCTTTTTAATAAGATGTCAACATAATGAAGAAGGTTTTAATTAAAAATGCTCGTATTGTTAACGAAGGGACAATCACTGAAGGTGATGTTTTTATAGTAGATGGGATTATAGCTGAAATTGCCGAGAGCATTAGCGCAAAATCTCCCGATGTGGTGATAATTGATGCGGAGGGGGATTATCTCTTGCCCGGGTTAATAGATGATCAGGTTCATTTTAGGGAACCGGGATTAAACCATAAGGAAACTATAGAAACCGGGTCCCGTGCCGCAGTTGCAGGCGGAATCACCTCTTTTATAGAGATGCCCAATACGCTTCCGCAAACTACAACCATAGAGAGGTTGCAGGAAAAGTTTAATTTGGCAAAAGAATCTTCTTATGCCAATTACTCCTTTATGTTTGGAGGTACAAACGATAACTTGGAAGAAATTTTAAAGGTTGATCCCAAAACAACCGCTGCTTTAAAACTATTTTTAGGTTCTTCTACCGGGGATATGCTGGTGGATGACCCAAAAATACTGGAAGAGATCTTCATCAAATCTCCGTTGATGATTGCCGTTCATTGTGAAGATGAGGCTACAATTCAAAAAAATTTAAACGAATATAAGGAACGTTACGGGGATGATATTCCAATTGAAATGCATCCAAAAATAAGAAGTGAAGAAGCTTGTTACCTTTCTTCCTCCAGGGCCGTTGCATTGGCAAAAAAAACAGGAGCAAGATTGCACGTTTTTCACCTTTCCACTGCAAAGGAAATTTCCCTTTTTGAAAATAAAAAACCTTTAAAGGACAAAAGAATAACTGCTGAAGTTTGTGTACACCATCTTTGGTTCAACGATTCCGATTATCAGAAAAAAGGAACCTTAATAAAATGGAATCCCGCGATTAAAACCAAACATGACCAGGAAGCATTATTGCAGGGACTAATT
>JBBRGD010000060.1:0-8544 GCA_038241065.1 Flavobacteriales bacterium | reverse complement strand
CCTACGTAAATATTTATACAGAAGATGGTTTAAAAGGTACTACAACCAATGAAGAAGGAGCCTACGAACTAAAATTAACCCAACCCGGGAATTACACGCTAATCTTTCAATTTTTAGGCTATGAAACCCTGCGGAAAAAGTTGCAAATACAGGATTTTCCCTATCAATTGGATGTCAAACTTACTCCCGAGATCACCAATCTGGAAGAAGTTACAGTGAATGCTGATGAAAATCCTGCCGATAAAATTATCCGCAATGCCATTGATAATCGCAAGAAAAACCTGGCAAAAATAGAACAATACACCGCAGATTTTTATTCACGGGGATTATGGCGGATTAAAAATGCCCCGGAAAAGATACTTGGGCAGGAGATTGGTGACCTGGGTGGCGGGCTGGATTCTACCCGAAGCGGAATAGTTTACTTAAGCGAAACAATTTCAGAAATTACCTATAAAGCCCCGGACGATTTTAAGGAAAAGATCCTCGCTTCTAAAGTGAGCGGAAACGACAATGGTTTTAGCCTTAATTCAGCACAGGAATCTGACTTTACATTTTACAGAAATACAGTAGATATCAATGCGAAAATTGTTTCACCAATAGCCGATTACGCCTTTAATTATTACAATTACATCCTGGAAGGGGTGTTTTATGACGATGCCGGTCACCTCATCAATAAGATTCAGGTGATTCCCAAGCGCCCGAAAGACAGGGTTTTCTTTGGAACAATTTATATAGTTGAAGATTCCTGGCAAATCTATGGCGTAGAACTCAAAACCACGGGGGAAGCACTTCAATTCGCTCCCATTGAAGTGCTTACATTTACTCAAAATTTCAAATATTCAGATGCCAATAAATTCTGGATAAAAATCTCACAAACCGTTGATTTTAGCTTTGCGATGTTCGGGATTTCCGGGGATGGAAGATTTACGGCGGTTTACAGCAATTATAACTTCAATCCCAATTTTGTAAAATCCACCTTTTCCCGGGAGGTGTTGACTTTTGCCGATGCTGCAAACAAAAAAGATTCCCTGTTTTGGCAGAAAATCAGGCCCGTACCTTTAACCAATGAGGAATTGACCGATTATATTCGGAAGGACAGCATTCAGATCCTTCGAAAATCAAAAAAATATCTGGATTCTGTGGATGCCGTCAGCAACAAATTTGAACTTTCCAAGGCCCTTTTCGGTTACAGTCTCAGCAATTCGTATCAAAAGCGAAATTTCAGGATCTCCTCCCCGCTTTTGGGAACTCATTTTAATACAGTTCAGGGTTGGAATACTTCAGTCGATCTCAATTTCAGGCAAAATCAGGATGAGAACTTCGGAAAATACTGGCGAATTTTCAGCTCAATAAACTATGGTTTTAGCGATGAAAGATTCAGGATCACAGGCGGATTTCAGAAAAAATTCAACAATTTTTCCAGACCAATTTTAACCATCACGGGAGGAATTGAAACAACTCAAATCAATAATACTGAACCAATTTCAGAGAGAATAAACGACATAACCAGCTTGTTTTTTGAAAGGAATTACCTGAAATTATACCAGCGAAAATTTGCCGAAATAGCCTGGCAACAGGAAGTCTTTAACGGGTTTCAGGTTTTTGCCGATCTCAGTTTTCAGGATCGTTCGGCTTTGTTTAATACCACAGATCAATCTTGGATTAACCGGGACAAAATAGAATACTCTTCTAATAATCCGCTGCAACCGGAAAATTTTGGTTCGGCTCCTTTTACAGATCATCATATTTTTAAATTCAACCTGGTAGGAAAAATCGATTTTGATCAGAAATATTTGAGTTATCCCGATGAAAAGTTCAATATCACTTCAAATAAATATCCAACGCTTTATTTGGCTTATAAGAAAGGTTTTGGTTCTGATATCAATGAATATAATTTTGACCAGATTCGCGCTTCGATTACACAGGAGATTAGTTTAGGAAATAAAGGAACTTTCAGTTATAACTTAAAAGGTGGAACTTTTTTGGAGACGGGCAACATCGCGTTTTTGGATTATCAGCATTTTAACGGAAACCAGACCCGGATAGGTGACGGAAATTACTTAAACAAATTCCATTTACTCCCCTATTATGACTTCAGCACAAATAAAAATTATTTTGAAGGACATATAGAACAGGATTTTAAAGGCTGGATCCTGGGAAAAATTCCACTTATCAATAAACTAAATTACAATTTGATCTTGGGCACCCACTTTCTGGCGACCAAAAACAACAAAACCTATTCCGAATTTTCGGTAGGAATAGACAATCTGGGCTTCGGAAAATACCGGTTATTGAGACTGGATTACGCAATTTCAAATTTTGAAGGAAACCGGCAGGGAGCCTTTATCTTCGGACTGAAATTTTTAGGGATTTTGGATTGACAATTTCCTCAATTCTTGTCTTCCAGTAATGGCACAAAGCGAAAATCGCCGTATTCCTTTTTGTCGAATTCCTTATTGGATTTTCTGATAAAAAGTGTCATAATCTGCACATTTTCCCCAATGGGAATCACCAGACGGCCCCCAATTTTTAACTGGCTCAGCAATGCATTTGGCACATAAGGCGCTCCGGCGGTGACAATAATTTTATCATAAGGGGCATATTCCGGCAAGCCTTTATACCCATCGCCAAAACTTAAATATTTAGGTCTGTAACCAATTTTGGAAAGGAATATCTTGGTTTTCTTATACAATTCCTGTTGGCGTTCTATACTGTAAACTTTGGCTCCCAATTCACATAAAACTGCGGTTTGATAACCGCTGCCAGTTCCTATTTCCAGCACGGTATTTCCTCTTTCAATTTCCAGTAATTCTGTTTGAAATGCAACGGTATATGGCTGTGAGATAGTTTGGTCTGCCGCAATTGGAAAAGCCTTGTCCTGGTAAGCGTGGTCTTCAAAACTACTGTCCATGAACAAATGCCTTGGAATGCTTTTTATGGCCTCCAGCACTTTTTTATCCTTTACACCTTTGGCCGCCACAATTGCTGCCAATTGTTGCCTTTTTCCTTTATGTTTGAACGTATCCCTGTGCACTTTTATAAAACTTTTAGCGTATAAAATTAAACAAACTATTTAGAGCATTCAAAGTAAGTTTTAATTATTATTTAATGCGGGTTGTAACTCATTTACAGCCAAAATGGTATTGGCTTTAGCACAAGAAAGGCTATTTTTGTGTAAAATATAAAAATATGCTGAAAGTTGGTGTAATTGGAGCAGGTCACCTTGGAAAGATCCATTTGAGACTTCTACAGGAATCTTCAAAATATGAATTGGTTGGTTTTTTTGATGCCAACCGGGAATTAGCCATTTCCATTGAAAAGGAATTTGGATATAAAAGTTTTAAATCGGAAGAAGAATTAATCGCTTCAGTTGAGGTGATTGACGTGGTAACACCTACAATCAAGCATTTTGGAGTTGCAAAAAAAGCAATTACGGCCGGGAGACACTTGTTTGTTGAAAAACCCATCACCTCTACCTATAAGGAAGCTGAAGAACTTATTGCCCTTGCAAAACATCACAAGGTTAAGGGACAGGTAGGACATGTGGAGCGTTTTAATCCCGCATTTCGGGCCGTTGCAGATAAAATTGAGAAGCCTATGTTTATTGAGGCCCATAGGTTGGCCGAATTCAATCCCCGGGGTACTGATGTTCCCGTGGTTCTGGATTTGATGATCCACGATATTGACGTGATCTTAAGCGTTGTCAAATCTAAGGTGAAAAGCATTTATGCCAGCGGGGTTAAAGTAATAAGTGAAACCCCTGATATTGCCAATGCCCGAATCCAGTTTGAAAATGGCTGTGTGGCAAATTTAACCGCAAGTCGTATTTCCCTCAAGAATATGCGAAAAGCGCGGTTCTTTCAACGCGACGCTTATATTTCTGTCGATTTTCTTGATCGAAAATGTGAAGTGGTAAAAATGAAAGATGTTCCAAAAAATCCAGATGATTTTGCAATGATCCTGCAAAATGCTGAAGGGGTTAAAAAACAAATCTATTTTGACAATCCTAAAATAGAAGAGCAAAATGCTATTTTAGAGGAGCTGGAAACCTTTGCTGATGCCATCCAGAATAATACAACTCCAATTGTAACCTTAGAGCAGGGTGCAGAAGCATTGCGTATTGCAAACCAGGTGATAGAAAGTTTTAGGAATTAAAGCTCATTATGGATATTTATAAAAATAAATATCAGCACATAAATTATAAGTAAAACTATTGACTTATTAAATATTATCTTAATGAAAAATATTGCAGTTATAGGAGCCGGAACTATGGGCAACGGGATAGCACATACCTTTGCACAATTTGGCCATAAAGTACATCTTATTGATATTTCCAAGGAAAGCCTTCAGAAAGGGATGGATACCATTTCTAAAAACCTTGACAGAATGGTTGCCAAAGGAAAAATAACAGAGGAAGAAAAAAAGGTAACCTTAAAAAATATAACTACTCATATTGATATTCCTTCAGGAGTAAAAAATGTGGGACTCATAATAGAAGCCGCAACAGAAAATTTAAAATTAAAAAAGGAGATCTTCAAGCAACTAGACAAAAGTGGAGCTGAAGATACCATACTTGCAACAAATACTTCATCCATTTCCATTACTCAATTAGCTGCAGGAATTTCCAATCCCGGTCGTGTTATTGGGATGCACTTTATGAATCCCGTTCCTGTGATGAAATTGGTTGAAATTATACGCGGTTATAATACTTCAGATAAGGTTACCAATACCATCATGAAGCTTTCGGAAAAACTGGATAAAGTTCCTGTAGAAGTTAAGGATTATCCAGGATTTGTCGCCAACCGGATTCTGATGCCAATGATCAATGAGGCCATTGAAACTTTATACAATGGAGTGGCAGGCGTTTACGAAATAGACACTGTAATGAAACTGGGAATGGCACACCCGATGGGACCATTACAACTGGCAGATTTTATAGGATTGGATGTATGCCATTCTATAATGACAGTGATGTTCGACGGATTTAAAAACCCAAAATATGCTCCTTGTCCTTTGTTGACAAATATGGTAAATGCCGGTAAATTAGGGATTAAATCCGGGGAAGGTTTTTACGATTATTCTGAAAGCAGAAAAGCTGAAAAAATCTCAGGTCAGTTTTTAAAATAGTGGAAAGTGGAGAGTGGAAAGTAAAATTCCGCCCACTTTGGAACAATTCTAAAATCTCAACACTCAATACTCATATCTAATATCTAATATCATTTTGGCAAAAATTCATCCATTTAAAGCAGTCAGACCCCCAAGGGCCAAAGTGGGACTTGTGGCATCCCGGCCTTATGAAGATTACAGTATTGGAGAACTCACCGCTGAATTGGAATACAACCCTTTTTCGTTTTTGCACATTATCAATCCCGGTTATAAATTCCAGCATGAAATTACAGGTAAAAAACGCTTTCAACTTGTAAAAAACCGATATCTGGAATTTAAAGAGTCCAAAATTTTCATTCAGGATGAAGATCCTTGTTATTATTTCTATAAAATTATAACCCGAAAAAATATTTTTTCCGGGATCATTGCGGCTGCCAGTGTTCAGGATTACGAGAACAACATCATCAAAAAACACGAAGATACCATCTCCCACCGCGAAACCCTGTTTAAAGATTATTTGAAAGAGGTTGGCTTTAATACCGAGCCCGTACTCTTAACCTATCCAGATTCTGAGGTGATCAATAGCTTGATTAAACAAGCCATGAAAAATAATCCCGAATATGAGTTTTCCACTCATAACAAGGAAACCCATTATTTGTGGAAAATTTGTGAGCCTGAAGTAACAGACCAAATTAAAGCTGAGTTTGAGCGAATGCCTTTCCTATATATAGCCGATGGTCACCACCGAAGCGCTTCTTCTGCTCTTTTGGCAAAAGAATCCAAAGAGGCCAACCCAAATCATAACGGGGAGGAACCTTATAACTATTTTATGAGTTTTTTGATTGCCGAAAGCA
This sequence comes from Flavobacteriales bacterium, assembly GCA_038241065.1. Taxonomy (GTDB): domain Bacteria; phylum Bacteroidota; class Bacteroidia; order Flavobacteriales; family Flavobacteriaceae; genus Gillisia. Next base: position 2,584 of record JBBRGD010000060.1, on the reverse strand, counting down.
ATTTGAAAATTCACGAGTATACCCGACTTGTAACCGATCTGAATGGTTTGAGCAAGGAAGAATTCCTGATCCGGCTGGATGGATCCTTCCGAATTGAAAATCGAGGGTTTGGGGTATATTCGCCTTCTAAAAAACATCATTTCAATATGTATTTAGACGGGGAATTTTATTCGCTTTATCTGCGTAAAACGAATTACGAATTTACCGATTCACTAAGCACTTTGGATACCTACATTTTATATGAAAAGGTTTTAAAGCTCATTTTAGGTATTCAGGATTTAAGAAATGATAGCCGGATTGCTTATATTCACGGGAAGAACGATTTAATTGAAATAAAAGCCAAAATTGACAGCGGAAAATTTGCCGTAGGTTTTGGAATGCTCCCTTTAACGATTGAAGATATAAAACAGGTAGCCGATGAAGGTTCGACTATGCCGCCAAAGAGCACTTATATTGAACCAAAACTGAGAAGCGGACTCACCATTTACGAATTTTAAACCTTCAGCGAAAATTGCTTTTTTTTTACAGAAGGCACAGAATTAGCTTTATTTTAAAAAGCTTTTTTTTTAAATTTACAATATGAGCATTTCAGATAACATTCATAAATATAAAGAAGAATTAGGCCAGGAAGTTAGCCTGGTAGCGATTTCAAAAACAAAACCAATCAGTGATATTTTGGAGGCTTACAGGTCCGGGCAGCGTATTTTTGGAGAGAACAAAATCCAGGAAATGACTGGGAAATGGGAAGCCTTACCCAAAGACATTGAATGGCATATGGTTGGAAACGTACAACGCAATAAGGTGAAGTATATGGCACCATATATGGATCTTGTTCATACCGTAGATAGTTTAAAATTGTTGAAAGAAATCAATAAAGAGGCGAGGAAAAATGAACGGAATATTTCCTGCCTTCTGCAGATAAAAATCGCCGAGGAAGATTCAAAATCCGGTATCAGCGCTGAAGAAGCAAAGGGAATTCTAAATTCAGAAGAATTTTTGAAAATGCAGAATGTAAAAGTTGTTGGCCTGATGGGAATGGCCACATTTACGGAGGATATGGAACAGGTGAGAAAAGAATTTCAATATTTAAATTCTGTTTTCAAGGAGTTTAAAATAAACTATCCGCAGCTAAAAATTCTATCCATGGGAATGAGCGGGGATTATAAAATTGCGGTAGACTGCGGCAGTAATATGGTGAGAATAGGAAGTGCCATATTTGGGGAAAGATAAGCCCCCGAAGCCCCCCAACCCCCGAAGGGGGAGTAAAAGTCACTCTTCCTTCGGAAGAATTTAAATGAACAAAAAAAAATGAAAATGAGTTTTTATAGAATGAACAGTTTGTTAAATAAGAAAAATTTCCCTATAAGGGGTTAGGGGCTATGTACGCAATATTAGACATAGAAACAACAGGAGGAAAATACAATGAAGAAGGTATTACCGAAATTGCCATTTATAAATTTGACGGACAAAAGGTAGTCGATCAATTTATAAGTCTGGTGAATCCGGAACAGCCTATTCAACCCTTTGTTGTTGGCCTTACGGGCATTAATAACGAAATGCTGCGCAATGCCCCCAAATTTTATGAGGTCGCTAGACGCATTGTTGAAATTACAAGTGATTGCATTGTGGTTGCCCATAACGCACAATTTGACCATCGTATACTGCGCATGGAATTTCGTAGGCTTGGATTTGATTTTGAAAGAAAAACCCTGTGTACGGTAGAACTCTCCAAAATCTTGATCCCTGAACAGCCATCCTATAGTCTGGGAAAATTAGTACGCGCATTGGGAATTCCGGTTACCGACAGGCACCGGGCAAGTGGAGATGCATTGGCGACAATTAAATTGTTTAAAATGCTGCTGACAAAAGATTCTCATAAAACCATTCTTAAAGAGAATGTTAAGAATGAGCCTTCAGGGCGAATGGATACGAGATTAATTCAAATTTTGGATGAGCTGCCTTCAATTACAGGGGTTTATTATTTGCATAATAAAGCTGGGGAAATTATCTATATAGGGAAAAGTAGGAATATCAGAAAAAGGGTGAGCCAACATTTTACAACCGACCAACGCCAAGCCAGGGAGATCCAAAAAGAGGTGTCCTCGGTAAGTTTTGAAGCTACAGGAAATGAATTAATTGCCCTCTTAAAAGAAAACGAAGAAATAAAACAGAACAAACCCAAATATAATAAGGCATTAAAAAGATCCATCTTCAACTATGCACTTTACCAGTTTACAGATGAAAACGGATATATCAATTTACAAATAGGCAAAGCCGATGCCCAGAAAAAGAATATCACCACTTTCACCAGTTTAAAACAGGCAAAAAACGTGTTGCATACAATAGTAGATTCTTCCCAGCTTTGCCTTCGTTTATCAGGATTGCAGGCCGAAAAGGGAAGTTGCTTCAACTACAGCATTAAAACCTGTAAGGGAGCTTGTATAGGTGAGGAATCACCTTCAGAATATAATGAAAAGGTTTTGGAAATAATTAAAAGATACAGTTACAACAATCAAAATATGTTGGTAATAGACCGCGGGCGCGAGGTAGATGAAAAAAGCGCATTGTTGGTAGAAGAGGGTGT
>JBBRGD010000059.1:0-8555 GCA_038241065.1 Flavobacteriales bacterium | reverse complement strand
TTCCTATCAGTGCGATAGTTATAAAAAGCGACACATCTTCAACTCCACCGGCACCTAAAACAACTGTTATTTCTGATGAAAAATTTGAAGCTGTTTTTGTGAAAGAAGAGAATAAGGCTAAATTGCGTGTTATTACCACCGGAATTCAGGACAACCAGAATATTGAGATCTTATCGGGATTAAAAGTTGGGGAAACAGTAATTACCGGGCCGTATAACACCGTTACCAAAATGTTAAAAGATGGAGATGAGGTAATTCTTTTAGAAGAGAAGGCCCCTTCAGAATAAAATAAGACCCAATTTTTGTGCCTACAATACTTTGTATAGAAACAGCTACTACCAATTGCTCGGTTGCAATTGCTCATAACGGCAAAACTCTTGCCGTTAAAGAGGATTATAACGGCAGTTATTCCCACGCTGAAAAACTCCATCTGTTTATACAGGAAATTTTAGAAGAGAATAATTTAAAGCTTTCAAATTTGGATGCGGTTGCAATTAGCAAAGGCCCGGGATCTTATACAGGCTTGCGCATTGGAGTTTCAGCAGCCAAAGGCCTGTGTTTTTCTCTTGACATCCCTCTTATTTCGGTGCCAACCTTAACCGCTTTGGCCAATCAGGTAGAACAGCAGGGCATAGTGATCCCCATGTTGGATGCCCGAAGAATGGAGGTGTATGCCGCAGCTTTTAATTCAGCGAAGGAGCAGATCTTAAAAACTTCAGCCATCATTTTAGAACCGGATTCATTTCAGGAATATCTGGAAAGGGATCAGGTTTATTTTATTGGGAGCGGAGTGCAAAAGTTTCAGAAAATCTGCGGGCACCCCAATGCGAATTTTATTGAAAACAAGTTGCCCTCGGCGAGGGAAATGGTAGAAATCGCGGTTTCCAAACACAAAATAAGCGACTTTGAAAATGTCGCCTATTTTGAGCCTTATTATTTAAAGGATTTTATCTCCGGATAATTTTATTTGAGTTCGCTTTTTTCTTCTACTTCTGAATGATTAAAAAGGTGAACATCGCGCTGTGGGAACGGAATTCCAATTCCCGCGGATTCCAGTCTTGTTTTAGCTTCTTCAATGGTAAACCAGTGGCAATTCCAGAAGTCATCATTCAAGGCCCAAAATCTCAAAGAAAGGTTTACGGCGCTGTCTGCCAGTTCGGTTACCACAACTTGAGGAGCAGGATCTTCCATAATTCCTTCCTGTTCCTCCATTAATTTCATAAGGACATCTCTTGCAAGTTTTATGTTGCTGCTGTATGAAATTCCAAGTGTAATGGTATCTTTTCGCTTACCTTCTTCGGTGTAATTTATAATATTGTTATTGGTCAACTGTCCATTGGGAATAATGGCCAGTTGGTTGCCAAAAGTGTTCAATCTGGTATAAAATAAAGAGGTTTCTTTTACGGTCCCGGAAACTCCCTGTGCTTCAATCCAATCTCCAATCTTGAATGGCTTCAAAGTAATAATTAAAACTCCTCCCGCAAAATTTGATAGGGAACCTTGAAGAGCGAGACCAATTGCAAGACCTGCGGCACCAACAACTGCTATTAAAGAAGTCGTTTCAACACCAAGTTGGCTGATCACCACTATAAATAAAAGAATTTTTAATCCCCAGTTCAGGAGGCTTGTAACAAAATTTTCAAGAGTTTGATCATAATCTGTTTTATCAAAGATCCTTTTAACATACCCCACAATAAATTTAATTACCCACCAGCCAACAAATAATATCAGGAGCGATGAGAGTAGGGCTGGTAAGAAATCAATCAATTTATCGCCGTATTGCATTGCCAAATCCTGCCAATCTTTAATTTGATCCATAATTTTTATTTTTTACAAATAAAGGTTTTTTTGATATTAAGCCGAAAAATTCCAATATTTTAATTTTGTTAAAGATATTTAATTAATTTCAGACATTCCCGAACAGACCGCACGGGTAACTGGCAAGTGCCATCATTGCAAACATAGATCAGATCTTCCCCAAATTTAAAACGGGATTTGGTAAGAGGACGGGAATTGTCCTCCTTCACTGTACCATCTATAATGGTATTTGGTAAATATGAGCTGTTCAATTCATTAATTATGTCAACAGCATTTTCTCCGGTTACCACAATTTCATAAAATGCATTGGTGAAATTTAGCTTTAGATCTAACCAGTTTGAATAGCCTTGCGGATATTCTTTAATTTGACCGCTAATTTTTGAGAGCATATTTTTTGACACTTTCAAAAGATCCCCATTATCGAAATATTGGGATAAGATGAACAGGTTTTTTGCCATAACCGAATTGGAAGAAGGGATCACATTATCTGTAGTGTCAATATTCCTGGTAATTAAAGGCCGGTCCTTATTTGATGTAAAATAAAACAACTCCACTTTATTGTCGTAAAAATGATCAATACTATAATCTGCCAGTTTTTTGGATGTCTCCAGCCATTTTTTATCTAAGGTTACCTGGTATAAGTTTAAAAATGCGGCAATTATAAAAGCATAATCTTCCAGATATCCATTAATGCGACTTTCGCCATTTTTAAAAGTATGGTGCAGGCTGCCATCCGGTTGCAATATGTTTTTCAGAATGAAATTGGCGTTTTTCAAGGCCGTTTCCAGATATTCGGGAATGTTTAATGCCTTAAATGCGTCCAGATATCCCGTGAGCATCAGCGCATTCCAGGACGGGATTTGCTTATCGTCCAAACGGGGCTTATCCCTTTTGTTGCGATATTCTTTCAGGATTTCCTGCCAATTTTTTTTCTTCTGAAGTAATTCTTCTTCCGGAATTTGATGTTTTTGAGATATTTCTGAATCGCTTTGAGTTCTTATCAGCACATATTTCTCATCTTCCCATTTTCCGAAAGAATTGATATTGTAATAATCTGAAAACAATTCAAAATCATCTTTAATTAACTTTTTAAGCTCTGATTGTTCCCAGGAATAGAAGACACCTTCTTCCAATTTTCCTTCAGAATTCAAACTGTCGGCATCCAGGGAGGAATAGAACGCGCCGGTAGGATCAGTGAGATTTTCCTTTACAAACTGAAGGCTTTGTTTCGCCACTTCCCCATACCAATTATTTTTTGTATCGCAATAAGCTTGGCTGTAAAGGCTAACCAGCTGAGCATTATCGTAGAGCATTTTTTCAAAATGAGGGACGTGCCATCTCACATCTACAGAATATCTCGAAAATCCACCGTCAATAGGATCGTAAATTCCACCGTATGAGATTTTGTCCAGACTGTGCAATACATACTTTTTCAACCCCGAGTCCTTATTTTGTTCAGAATACCGAAGTAAAAACTGGAAATTGGAGGGAATAATAAATTTTGGAGCCTGCCGGCTGCCACCGTATTCATTGTCAAAACTCTGTTCCCATTTTTTAAGGATTGGATTAAAATCTTCTTTTGAAAATTCTTTGGACGCCCCGCTTTCCGGGATTAATTGCATTTGTTTTAATCCTTCCTCCAGTTTGGCCGCATATTCGTGCATTTTTTCAGGATCCTTTTCATAAAGATCGGCTATTTGGCTAAGAGAACTTTTCCATTGGTCTTTTCTAAAATAAGTACCGCCCCAAACCGGGCGACCGTCGGGAAGAGCAACCACATTCATTGGCCATCCGCCTCTTCCTGTCATGAGTTGGATTGCATTCATATAAGCCTGATCTACGTCCGGGCGTTCCTCTCGGTCTACTTTTATGTTGATATAACCTGCATTCATTATTTCGGCCACAGATTCATCTTCAAAACTCTCTTCTTCCATGACGTGGCACCAATGGCACGCTGCATAACCAACGCTTATAATGAGCAATTTGTTTTCAGCCTTCGCAAGCTCCAGAGTTTCATCGTTCCAGGGATACCAGTTCACAGGGTTATGAGCATGTTGCAGCAAATAGGGACTGTTCTCCTTTATCAGGGTGTTAGTGTGCTTATGAGGGTTCATAAAAAGCGTTTTAGGATAAATTCGCGGGTTTATATCTTAGAACTGCAAAACTCCCCAACCGGGGAGCTTTGTGTGCTTAATTGAATAAGTTTATAAAACTTCAAATGAAATTTTTACGTTAACCCGGTACTCGGTAATATTTTCACCGGTAACAACCGCAGTCTGTTCCTGCACATATACCGATTTGATGTTCTTTATTGTTTTTGCTGCGTGAGTTACTGCATTTTGAGCTGCATCTTCCCAACTTTTTTTGGAATTTGCCAAGAGTTCAACTACTTTAAGTACTGACATAATTTTTCGGTTTATTGGTTAATAATATCTTCTATGAAGATACAAAAAATTGAATGCCTGTTTTAAAAGTTTTGTTAAATGAAAGCGAAAAACAACTTCCAAAAACCAAATTTCAAAGACCAATTTTTAAATAAAAACTTTAAACGCACTTAACAGAATTATCCATTTATGGCTTCTACGTAATCTACATGGCCTTTGAGCAAATCGCGCATCATTGTTTCTATGCCACTTTTTAAGGTAGCCGTAGAAGAAGGGCAACCGCTGCAGGCCCCTTGTAAAATAACCTTAACGGTTTTTGTTTGCGGGTTATAAGAATCAAAAACAATGTTCCCGCCATCGCTTTGTACAGCCGGTCTTATATATTCCTCTAATATATCTACCACTTGTTGAGAAACATCATCTAAAACTTTCGGTTCTCCTGCTTCAGGGGATATTTCAGTTTTCTTTTCTTTAATACTTTCATTGGTGAGTACTTCTTTGTCTTCCTGCAGATAATTCCTGATAAATTCCCGTAAGTCATTGGTTATATCGTTCCACTCGGCGATGTCATATTTATTGATGGAGATATAATTTTCATCAATAAAAACTTCTTTCACGAAAGGAAAGTTAAATAATTGCCTAACCAACGGCGCGTTTGCTGTGGTATCAACGCTTTTAAATTCTGCTGCTGCCAAAACCAATTTTTTATTGGCCACAAACTTCATAACCGTAGGGTTTGGGGTACTTTCTGCATAAACGGTCACTGGAACCAATTTGGACGAAACATCGTTTTCTGCCTTAAGAATACTTCCGCCCTCGTTGAGGTAATCTTTTATCTGATCGGCTACCTCCTCCTGAACATCTGCCCATTCTACAATGCTGTATTTTTCGATCGCAATAAAATTTTGAGCGATAAAAACAGTTTTAACGAAAGGCAGGTGAAACAGTTGTTGCGCAAGCGGCGATTTTGCCGCTTCTTCAATATTTCCAAATTCAAAACTCTCATGTCTTGTTAAAAACTGATTGGCTTCAAATTTTACTATATCAGAATTGGATGTTGGTTGTATGTTAATTGTAAATGTGTTCATCTTCAATATTTTCTGCAAAATTACTAAAAGAAAGTGTTGTAATCTCTATATTTACAATTGTTATTGGCATATTAAATATAGGCTCGCTTTATCAGTCCCTTTTTTCGGTTTCTAAAATCGAATTGATGCCGGTTTTCAAATTATTAGTCATTTATGAAATTAGGTTTAATAGGAACATTTATAGTGTGTTTATTTTTTACTTCTGAAGCAAATGCACAAGAGGTGATTCCAACATACGCCGATTATTTGACCGATAATTTATATTTGCTGCATCCATCTATGGCGGGAGCTTCAAATTATAATAAGATTAGGCTTACAGCCAGGCAACAGTGGTTTGACGTAAGCGATGCCCCCAGCTTGCAAACCTTGAGTATTCACGCCCGGGTGGGAGAAAAAATTGGTCTGGGCGGAATTGTTTTTAATGATAATAACGGAAATTATTCAAAACAGGGCGCTTATGCAACTTTTGCGTATCACTTGTTATTCTCGAGAAGTGAATTGGATCTAAATCAGCTTTCCTTTGGGATAAATGCTGGAATTATACAGCACAGTTTGGACCAGAGCGGATTTACAGGATTTGATCCGGCCATTGGAGGTGAAAATTCTTCAGATAAATATGCAAATATGGATGTGGGGATGTCCTATTATTACCTTAATTTTTTTGCGCATCTCACTGCAAAAAATATACTTTTAGTGAAACGCGATTTATTTTATTCCAATGGGATTGCCGGTAACCTTAGAAAATATCTTTTTTCCACAGGTTATGTTTTTAGCAAAATCAATAGTCCCTGGAGTTTTGAACCTTCGGTATTATTTCAAATGCGGGAGGAAACCGATGAAAAATCCTTAGATGTGAACTTCAAAACGTACAGGAATTTCGAAATTGGCGATCTTTGGGGAGGGATTTCATATAGGAGAAGTTTTGAAGGTGCCGAATATACCACCGATGGGGCAGAGGTTAAAAACCAAAATTTACAACATTTCACTTCCTTTGTGGGATTTGAATATAACCAGTTTCTCTTTGCCTATACTTATACGCATCAAATTAATTCCATTGTTTTAAGCAACAACGGTTTTCATCAAATTACCTTAGGATATAATTTTGGAAAAAACCGGGAAAGGTATGAATGTAAATGTCCTGCTATTAACTAAAAATCCAGATAAGAAACTTCCAGGTTATTTTTTTGAGCCTCTAGCAATCTCGCTAAAATATTGTGATCCGCATTGCTGTAAAATTGGTGGACAGGTTTTGAATGGGATTTGTTGAGAAGGTTTAAATGTTCCAAAACATTTTTTGTTTGCCTTGCTGCGGCTTCTCCTGAATCTATTATCGTAAGACTTGCCGGTAATATTTCTTTTAACTTTGGCAGTAAATAGGGGTAATGGCTGCAACCTAAAACCAGGTAATCTATTTGTGCGGCCAACATGGGTTTTAAAAGGCTTCGCAACAAAAGATCCATCTCAGGAGTTTCTTGCTTCCCTTCTTCTATCAGCTCTACCAGTCCTTTTCCTTCAACCTCTATAAGAATTATATTTTTTGAATATAATTCGGACGTTTTCGCGAAAAGTTCGCTGGATAAGGTTCCTTTTGTGGCGAGGATCCCGATTGCTTTAGTCCGAGATTTTAGTGCTGCCGGTTTTATGGCCGGCTCAATCCCAATAATAGGTACCTGATAATTTTCCCGAAGATATTTAATGGCATTGGTGGTGGCTGTATTGCAGGCTACCACAATTATTTTACACCCCATCTCCAGCAGCTTTTCGGTATTTTTCTTACTGAGGGCGATTATTTTATCAACTGGTTTTTCACCGTAGGGTGCATTTTTACTGTCGGCAAGGTAAATGCTGTTCTCCTGTGGGAGAAGTTGGACTACTTCACCCCAAATGGAGGTGCCGCCAACGCCCGAATCAAAAAATCCAATAGGTTGTGAGTTGCTCATCTTGTACAAAAATAAAAACTGCGCCCTTAAAAGAGCGCAGTTTTTTAATTTTTATTTTGTGGAATATTATATTCCCAAATCTTTTTTGACATCGGCCATCAAATTGAAACCGTCTGCCATGATAACTCCTGAACCGATAGTAGAGTCTAAAACGAAATCATAGCCTTTTGCTCTTGCTACTTTTTGAATGGCTACACGTGCTTTTTCATAAACTGGCTTAAGCAAATCAAGTTCTTTCTTTTGAAGATCTTTTTGTGCGTTTTGTCCGTGTTCCTGAATTCTTCTTTGTGTGCTCTGTAATTCCTGAGCTCTTTTTGAGTTTTCCTCTTCAGTCTTGGTAGGAGCTTCAGATTCGTAACGTTGCATTGTTTTTTGAGCTTCGGTCATCATATCCCTAATCTCGGCATCGTATGTTTTTGTAAGTTTTTCCAATTGTGCCTGTGCATCTTTAAAAGCCGGCATAGACTCTACAAGTTCTTGAGAGGCGATGTGGGCGATTTTTGATTGCGCATTTGTAAAAGCTGTTGCTCCAAGTGTTAAAGCAACCGCTATAAAAAAAGTTCTGAATTGTTTCATTGTATTTGTATTTATGGTTAAAGGGTTAAAAGTTCTCATTGTTAATTATTATTATCGGTTTTTATTTTTTCTTCGGTCTTAAGCTTTCTGATATTTTCCATTGAATCTATTTTTCGGTTGCGCTCCTCTAAAACTTTTGCACGGCGTGCGTCAAATTCAGCTTGTTTTTCGGCTCTAACCTCTTCCCGTTGTTTTTTGCGATCTTCAATAAAAGCTTCCCGTTCTTTTTTTGTAGCTTCAATTTCTTTTTGCTTTTCAGTAATAACTGCATCTTCTTCAACACTGCGGTTTTCTTCTACTTCCATCTTGGAAATTTCATCTTTCGAATCCAATTGTTCCCTTTTGGAAGCCCTGTTGATGCTTCTTAATACCTGATCGCTAATGTTATGTTTTTCTGCTGAAAAAACCATACCAACATTAGAGGTTCTGTCAAATATAAAATCGTAATTCCTTTGAACTCCTATATCCTGGATCGCATTAAAAACCTGATCCTGGATGGGCTGAATTAATTGTTTCTTTTGAAGGATGAAGTCACCGTTGGTTCCAAATCTCTGTTGCTGATATTCGGCAATTTTAGATTCTTCAAAAGCGATGATAGCTTCCTTTTCCTCAATCAATTCCTTAGTTAATAATGGCCGTTCCTGTTCTAAAGCAATTCTCAATGATTCAACCTTTTTCAGGTCTTTTTCAAGTTCGGTTTTCCATTGCTGAACGCGTTCTTCCAGTTGAGCCGAAGCTTCCTGATATTC
>JBBRGD010000058.1:0-8592 GCA_038241065.1 Flavobacteriales bacterium | reverse complement strand
ACTTTTTGCCCTCATCCCAATTTTATCGGCCAGACGTGAAGAAACATAGAAGCCGTGGCGTTCAAAAAAATGCCGTATGGAATAAATTAGTTTTAGCATATCCCAAATATAAACATATTATATACTTCCCTGAATCAGTTTTACACCTAAATTACAATCCAGACAGGCATTTTTATCGCAATACTGATTTTTTAAATGAAGTAAGCCCTGTGATTGCAAAGCGCTGATGGCTGTTTTGGGCCTGATTTTATTATAAGCAGTTACAATGGCATTGTTTTCGGCTTTAACTTCTTCAATTAAATTAAGGAGATTGGAGATATCTCCTGAGCCCATTTTTTTGAAGTAACAGAACTGAAGGGGTACAATAGTGTTAATGATCATTAAATCTATAAAACTCTCTGTAAGCGATTTATTTCTTGCCGAATGCGATTTCTCGAAAGAATAATGTGTTTGCCAAAATTGGGAAGCTTCTACTTTAAAAATTTGATAAATCTGCAATTTATTCCGGGCCTTTATGATTTCGGAAAACAAACCAGGTACTTTTTGATATAGAGAAGCGAGTTGAGAAAGTCGTATACTTGGAAAATTATCCGGCCGTAACCTAAAAAATTTTGCCCGTTCAACATAAGTATTCTCTAACTGAAATTTGCGTTTTAAAAAACTATACTCCTTTTTCAATTTATTGTGATAAACATTCTCCGTCTTCTTATCAAGCAAACCAGATTGCCCAAAGAAAAGTGATTCTAGTTGAAGTTGTGAACCTGCAGATTTTTGAACGATCTTAAAATCAAAACTTTGCGCCATTCCTAAAAATGCGTCTCCATTTACGTTAAGTCCAAAATTTTTGGAAAGCAATTTAAAAAGTACTTCTTCCCAATTATTTTCAGAATTTTTCAGCAAATCCAATATAATATCCGCCTTTTGTTCCAGTCTTTCAAAATAGAGCCGTTCCAGCCAGTTATTCAGGTCGAAATCATCGAATTTCGGAAAATCCTTTTCACAATTAATATATTTATCGTTTGGTGCAGTAAGCAAATTCCTGTAATTCTGCATGGTTATCTCCGGAACCAATTTCCACAGCTCAAGTGTGGGAATTGGAGTATTGTCCTTTCTGTAAATCTCCACATCATCCTGCCATACCACGTGTAAAATCACGCTGTCATAATCCGGATTGGTTTCATGACGATGCAAATACCAATCTGAAGACTTTAAATGGATCTCGACATTCCCGGCCCACAATTGATCTCCTATTTTCATTTTTGCATTAAAGAAATCTGGCCCGGAATTTAGGTTTGGCGTTCCGGTATCAATTAAGACAATAGGCAAATGCGAAACGGTTTTGGCCTTGCCAAAATCGAACTTTTTAAATTTCCATATATAATGAAGAAATTCTTCCTGCATTAAATAAAAATAGAGCATTTTTATTTAAACTACTGATCTTTAGCTTTTTTAATTGAGGAGATCTCAGAAAATAATTTATACTCAAGAATCCCCTGGTTCTTTACAAATTGAATGCACCTATTCTATATACCCCATTTTTTGCATCCATTCATCGTTGAAAATCTTGCCAACATACCGACTTCCATGGTCGTGAAAAAGCACTACAACCACATCGTCCTTTTTAAAATGTTCCTTTAATTGTAATAAGCCTTTTATAGCTGCTCCGGCACTGTTGCCTAAAAACATCCCTTCTTCTTTTGCCAAACGGCGGGTGTAAATGGCGGCATCTTTATCGGTTACTTTCGTAAAGCCATCGATGATATCAAAATTTACGTTTTTCGGCAAAATATCTTCCCCAATTCCCTCGGTAACATAAGGAAAAATCTCGTTTTTATCGAATATCCCTGTTTCGTGATATTTTTTGAAAACCGATCCATAGGTGTCGATTCCCCAAACTTTAATAGCTGGGTTTTGTTCTTTCAGATATTTTCCAATTCCCGAAACAGTTCCCCCTGTTCCCACTCCAACCACAAAATGGGTGATTTTTCCATCGGTTTGTCTCCAGATTTCCGGTCCTGTACTTTCATAATGAGCCTGTGAATTTGAGAGATTATCGTATTGATTCACATACCAGGAATTCGGGGTTTCTTCGGCAAGGCGTTTTGAAGTGGAATAATATGATCGTGGATCTTCCGGTGCAACATCTGTTGGACATACAACAACTTCACTGCCAACAGCCCTAAGAATATCCATTTTTTCCTTGCTCTGCTTGTCGCTTATCACGCAAATCATTTTATAACCTTTTATTATCGCCACAAGAGCCAGTCCCATCCCGGTATTTCCGGAAGTTCCTTCAATAATGGTTCCACCGGGTTTTAAAAGTCCTTTGGCTTCAGCATCTGCTATCATCTTAACTGCCATACGGTCTTTTGCCGAGTTTCCCGGATTAAAGGTTTCGTACTTGGCAAGTACCAAAGCATCAATTTCTTCGGTCAGTTTATTCATTTTGACCAAGGGAGTATTTCCAATGGTTCCAAGTATATTTTCAGCGTATTCCATAGTTTATTTTGAATATTGCAAAGGTAATCCTAACTTAAATCCTTTCCAAAGAAATGAGACTTTCAATGCGGAATTAGCCTAAGTCAGAAAAATTTAATCAAATTTCATCGCTTTTACAGGAGAAATTTTTGAGATAATTATTGATGGGATCAGGAGCATAAGAACGCACAAGGTCAAGGTTCCTATATTCACTGCGAGTATGTATTCCCAACCTATATACACCGGCACCTCAGAGACATAATATGTCTGTGGGTTTAAAGGGAAAAGCTTGAAATATTTTTGGATAAACAGCAGGCCTAAACCTATCAGATTTCCCCAAAAAAGTCCTAAAACAATAAGATATGCGGCATTGTATAAAAAGATTTTTCTAATGCCCCAGTCCCCGCCTCCCAGCGCTTTTAAAATACCTATCATTTGGGTTCGTTCCAAAATTAGGACCAGCAAGGCAGTAATCATATTTATCCCTGCTACAAGGATCATGATCCCGATGATAAGCGCAATGTTAAAATCGAATAGCGCAAGCCATTCAAAGATGGAATAGTATTTTTGTTTGATGGTGCGGGTATCCAAAAACGAACTGGTATTATCGTAAACCTCGGCACCTTTTTGATCCAGCTGCTTAAAATCGTCGATAAAAACTTCAAATCCCCCAACCTGGTCCTTTTCCCAACCATTTAAACGCTGAATATGCCGGATATCAGCCATCATATACAATTCGTCAAATTCCTGAAATCCGGAATTGTAAATTCCTTTAATTACAAAGGCCCGCAGTAACGGGGTTTTTTCAAATCCTTCCCTTGGAAAATAGGTAATTACCTTATCCCCTATTTTTAAACCCAGCCTTTTTGCCTGGTATCGGGAGATAAGTATATCTTCATTTAAGTTTCCCTTAAAATCGGGTATTTCGCCTTCTGTCAGGAAATCCTCAAAATTCTCCCATTTGTAATCTGATCCTACTCCTTTAACAATTACCCCCTCAAAATCGGTTTCCGTGCGAATAATCCCCGCTTTGGTCGCTACGGCCTGCACATGGGAAATCCCGCTGACATTTTTGAATTCGGGATAAAAATCCTGATTCAGTGAAATGGGCATCAAAGAGACCTGAGAACTGTTATTGTCGTAACTTTCAATAAGGATATGACCGTTAAAAGCCGCGATTTTATCACGGATTTTTTTCTGCAACCCCATCCCGGTAGCAAAGGATACCAACATCATAATTACCCCAATTGCAATTGCGGCAATTGCAATTTTTATAATTGGTGCAGAAATGCTACTTTTATACTTTTTAGCACTTATAAGCCTTTTGGCTATAAAAAATTCAAAATTCAAGACGCTTCTTATGATTTATAAATTGTTCAAAAATACGTATTTATTCCTTCTTATTGGCATGGTTTCCTGCGGAAGCAGCAACGGCCAAAATGAAAATGTCATCAAAAATTCAAAATCCGAAATTCCTCCTTCCGAGATTTCAACTAAAAATTCCAATCCCATTATAGTGGGTGCCAATAGAACTGAAACCTATTTACCAATGTTGAAGGATAAAAAGGTGGGGATCGTGGGAAACCAAAGTTCGGTGATTTTTAAATCCCGGGAAAGTGAGACTGGTGTGGAAAATTACACCCATTTGGTAGATTCATTGCTCGCTCTGAAAGTTCAGGTTACTAGGGTTTTTGCACCGGAACACGGATTTCGTGGAACTGCTGATGCCGGCGAAGTTGTTCTGGATGGAAAAGACAGCAAAACTGGTTTGCCTATAATCTCTTTATATGGCGATAACAAAAAGCCCAAACCAGAACAAATAAATGATCTGGATCTCATTATCTTCGATTTGCAGGATGTTGGAGCCCGGTTTTACACTTATATATCTACCCTGCACTATGTGATGGAAGCCTGTACTGAAAACAACATCCCGCTTTTGATCTTAGACCGCCCAAATCCAAATGGACATTATGCAGATGGTCCTGTTTTAGATCCGGAATATCACAGTTTTGTGGGAATGCATCCGGTTCCAGTTGTTCACGGCCTGACTTTGGGGGAATATGCTAAAATGATAAATGGCGAAAAATGGTTAAAAGATGGCGTGCAGGTTGATTTAGAGGTGATAAAAATGGAAAACTACGATCATCAAAAACCCTATAGCCTGCCAATAAAGCCTTCTCCAAACTTACCCAACGACCAGGCTATTAACCTTTACCCAAGTCTTTGCTTTTTTGAAGGCACCAATGTAAATGCAGGCCGGGGAACCGATAACCAATTTCAGGTCTTTGGATCTCCTTTCCTGGATAAAACTTTTTATAAATATTCCTATACCCCAGAGTCCAAAGACGGAGCCAAAAACCCCAAGCATCTGGGTGAAATTTGCTTTGGAAAGGATCTGACCAATACCTCCCATCTCAAAAAAATTGAACTGAACTGGTTGATAGAAGCCTATAAAAATACCTCCGATAAAGCGAAATTTTTCAATGCTTTCTTTACAAAATTAGCTGGAGGACCAGAATTGCAAAAGCAAATTGAAAGCGGACTTTCAGCAGGGGAGATCAGTGAGTCCTGGAAACCTGGACTGGAAGCATTTAAGCTGAAAAGGGAAAAGTACTTATTGTATTAGTTTTAAACCTTCATCCTAAGCTTCATCTTTTCAACAATATTGTAGGCAGCAGGACAAATCGCTGTGTTTTTAATGCTAAGATCCGAGATTTTATGAAAATCCTTTCTGTCTGTATGTGGATATTCCCTGCATGCTTTTGGCCTTACATCATAAATAGAACAATAATTATCCTCGCCAAGGAAGGTACAGGGAACTTGTTGCAGCACATGATCATTATCTTCATCTACCCTCAAATAAGTATCAATAAAAACTCCGGGCTTTAACTTGAAATGTTTTGAAATCCGCTCAATATCCCTGTTTGTAAATAGTGGCCCTGTGGTTTTACAGCAATTTGCGCAATCCAGGCAGGTGGTTTGTGCAAACTCCTCTGTATGCAATTCCTGCATTTGTACATCTAAATGCTTGGGTGGCCTCTTTCTTAGTTTTGCAAAGAACTTTTTGTTTTCCTTCTGCTTATCTTTGGCTTTTTTAGGAAGATCTTTTAAAATATCTTTCATAAGTTGAAGATTATTGTTTTTTATTGCTCCCCCGATAGCTGGTGGGGATAATTCGCATATCATTACCTGTATTTGCATCAGGTTTTGGTTATGCACATTTTATAAATATAATTTTTCAGACCAGATTTGTTTTCCCCCTTATTTATAAGGTCCAAATTTGTTTTTTTTAAATAAAAGCCCATTTTGGGCTTCAATAAAGCAAAGATATGAAGAA
Organism: Flavobacteriales bacterium; assembly: GCA_038241065.1. Taxonomy (GTDB): domain Bacteria; phylum Bacteroidota; class Bacteroidia; order Flavobacteriales; family Flavobacteriaceae; genus Gillisia. Next base: position 2,777 of record JBBRGD010000058.1, on the reverse strand, counting down.
GCAAGATAGCAGCAAGCGTGATAAAGACATCTTCGGAAAGGCGATTTCGGCATATTTTCATCACAAGGATGAAACCGAAATCATTGTTCATTCCCCGGATTTTGACGATGATGTAATTCCTGTTCCTTATCTCTTCAGAAATTACAAAGAAATGCCAGCTTTGGAACAGGAGGCACTTAACAATTGCTTTGGAAGGGTATTGGATGTAGGTTGTTGTGCCGGAAGTCATTCACTTTATCTTCAAAACGAAAGAAATTTGGAGGTATTGAGCATAGATATTTCTGAAGGAGCAGTAGAAATTTGCAAATTGAGGGCTGTAAAAGATGCCAGATCAACAGATTATTTCGACCTGAAGAACGAACAATTTGACACTATTCTTTTACTGATGAATGGTACTGGAATAATTGGAAAACTCGAGCGTCTGGATGCTTTTTTTCAGCATACAAAAGTCCTCCTAAAACAAGGAGGGCAGATTTTAATAGATTCGTCAGATCTGAGCTATTTGTTTGAAGCCGATGAAGATGGGGGAATATGGGTAGATATGCAGGGACCTTATTATGGAGAATTGGAATTCAGCATCAGCTATAAAAATGAAACTTCAAAAAAATTCGATTGGTTGTACCTGGATTACAGCACGCTGGAATTGGCGGCAATCAACAACGGGTTTTCATGTCAACTATTAAAGAAAGGCGAACATTTTGATTATCTGGCGGAATTAAAACTTCTTTTAAAAGAATAATTGGCAAATATTTAAGCATTAAATTTACCCATGAAAAGCAGAATCTTTTACATTTACTCTGTGCTGCATTTATATGCAAATTTCATTTTATGAAACCTCCTTGAGGATAAAATTTTTCAAACAGGGAAATGCTTAAATGGATGTTACAGATGTACGCTAAAACAATAATATAAACAGATGAAAAATAAAAATTCTCTCCTCTTTTTTGTGCTTCTTTTAATATTTATTGGATGTTCCAAAGATGATGTTAACGACCCGGCTGTAATTGACAAAAGTGCTAATTTAAAGGCATTGGGATTTTCTGCCAACGAATTGGTGAGTGACGAAAAATTTACCTCGATAAAAATTGAGATCGTTTATGTTACAGGATTCGAGCCAACCCAAACAACCCTGGACAATTTAAAAACATTTTTAGAGAGCCGAACTTTTAAACCGGACGGAATCTCAATTACCACACGCGCAGTTCCGTCATCAAATAAAGCTCCTTTTGATATCAATGAAATTGCTCAAATTGAAGTTGATGAAAGAACAGCCTACAATGTCGGGGACGAAATAGCTGTATTTATCTATTTTGCAGACGGCAGTAATGAAAAAGATACGAATACCAAGACGGTCCTGGGGACTTCTTTCAGGAATACTTCTATGGTGATCTACGGCAAGACAATTCAATTTCTTGCTAATCATACTAACAATGTAGAGAGAAGTACCGTTGAAAGCACTGTTTTAAACCACGAGTTCGGACATCTGTTCGGATTGGTAGATATGGGCACTACTATGCAAACCAATCACGAAGATTCAGAAAGCAAAGGACATTGCTCAGTGACAAATTGTTTGATGGCCGCAAGTTTTCAATTTGGAGGAAGCATGATGAATGTGATTGACAATAATACAATTCCTGTTTTGGATGACCTTTGTATTGGAGATCTTCTGGCCAATGGAGGCAGATAAAAAAATACCGAAAATTTCTGATTAAAATATCAGTCTCAATATTTAAAAATTTGAAGTTTCGGTCTGAGCTTATCGAAAACCTTTTTATAATCAGTAAATAAAACTTCGAGGCTTTCCAACCTCTTATAGAATCTGTTTTTATTCTGAAATCAATATACCTTTTCCCCATTTACCCAGGTTTGCAATACCTTGATATTTGGAATTTCATCTTCCGGCACTTTCATTATATTTTTTTCAAGAATGATAAAATCGGCAAATTTACCGGGTTCAATGCTTCCCTTTTCATCTTCTTCAAAATTGCTGTAAGCAGCCCAAATTGTCATTCCGCGTAAGGTTTCTTCCCTTGAAAGGGCTTGTTCCATCATATATCCGCTTTCGGGAAAATTCTCAAGATCTTTTCTGGCCACCGAGGAATGAAAGGTATAAAACGGACTCACCTCTTCCACCGGAAAATCTGTTCCCAAGGCGACAATTCCGGCCTGATCAAGCAATTTTTTATAAGCATAGGCACCTTGAATGCGTTCCGGTCCCAATCTGTCCTCTGCCCAATACATATCGCTGGTTGCGTGCGTGGGCTGTACAGAAGGAATTATATTTTTGCTGAAATATTTAAAATCTGTTTCGTCAATCACCTGAGAATGTTCAACTCTCCACCGCCTGTTCTCATCATTCTTAAGCAATTCATCATACGTTTTAAGTACCAGGCTATTTGCAGAATCTCCAATTGCATGAGCATTTAACTGAAATTTTGAATTGGCAATTCTTTTGGCGATCTCCTTAAAATCTTTCACCGGAGAAAGCAATGCGCCGTAATGATCCGGACGATCTGAATAAAATTCTTTTAAGGCAGCTCCCCTGGAACCAAGAGCGCCGTCCCCGTAAAATTTAAAGGAACGCACATTTAAACGTTCGGTTTTGAAAGGACCATTTTTGAGATAATAATCCAGATTTTCGGTAGTATTGCTTATCATAGCATATATCCTAATTTTTAATTTTCCCTGCTTATGAAGGCTATCCACTATTTGAATTGTACTTCTGTCTATTCCGGCATCATCTACGGTGGTGAGTCCGTAACTAAAGCATATTTTTT
>JBBRGD010000057.1:0-8652 GCA_038241065.1 Flavobacteriales bacterium | reverse complement strand
CTTTGACTATTTAAAAGACAGTTTCCTTGGGAATCCTACTAAAGAATTACTTGAAGGCGAATGGATACAGAGTGAATATGGAGATCCTGCAGTGTCCATCGCAACTCCAAGGGTTCTTAAACGGGGTGAAATTGATATGCCCAACGATGCGAAAGCCATGTTAGTTGGCAATGAAACCTTTATTGACGGAAGTTTGGACAATCCTTTGTATGTTGTGTTAAGCACTATAAGGTTTCAAAAAAACGTGAAATTCGAATTAAAGACTGCTGTAGAGGGGGTTTATGCAAATTTAGAGCGAAAAGGGGCCAAAAATATTATTGTTAAAGAGGAAGAATACAGCACATTGGAAGGAATTAAGGGAATTGAGGTTTTTGGAACTCTGGAAATTGAAAATCCGGTTACAAAAAGACCGGTGCTTAAGAAATATAGCATTCTGAATTTTGTCGAAAATGGCGGCTTTCAACAAATCACCGTAATTTATGATGAGCAGGACGTTTATGCCGATGAAATCGCAAGCCGGATTATTAATTCGGTTGAATTTGAAAATCCAGCGAACTAATGTTAGATAATTTTACATTTGAAAATCCGCAATATTTTTGGTTATTGCTTTTATTGCCAATAGTCACAGTCTGGTATTTTTGGAAGCGCAACAAGCAACTTCCTGAGCTTAAGATTTCGAGTGTGAAAGGCTTTAAAGCGAAACCCAGTTTACTTCCTTTATTGAGACATGGTTTGTTTTTGCTAAGGTTGTTGGCTCTTGTTCTCTTAATTACCGCAATGGCCAAACCGCGTACAACAGATGTTTCAACTAAAACAACTTCAACTCAGGGAATAGATATAGTGCTTGCAATTGATGTTTCAGGGAGTATGCTTGCAAGGGATTTACAACCCAACAGGTTGGAGGCTTTAAAGGAAGTAGCCGCCGAATTTATAAAGGGCCGGCCTTCAGATAGGATAGGTTTGGTGGTATATGCCGGCGAAAGTTTTACCAAAACCCCTGTAACCAGTGATAAAGCCATCGTACTAAGTTCTTTAGCCGATATTGAATTCAATACGGCCTTAGAAAATGGTACCGCGATAGGAATGGGACTGGCAACAGCAGTAAATAGATTAAAAGACAGCAAGGCGAAGAGCAAAGTGATTATTTTATTGACTGATGGAGTTAACAATGCCGGGTTTATAGATCCTAAAATTGCTAGTGAACTGGCAGTGGAATACAAGATAAAAACCTATACAATTGGGGTTGGAACCAATGGAATGGCGCTTTCGCCTGTGGCTTTGATGCCAAACGGCCAATTTCAATACGGATATGCACAAGTGGAAATAGACGAAAAATTGCTCCAGGAAATTGCAAATGTAACAGGAGGAAAATATTTTAGGGCAACCAATAATGAAAAACTGGAATCGATTTACGAAGAAATTGACAGCCTGGAAAAAACCGAGGTCGAAGAATTAAAATATACTAATTACGAAGAAAATTTCAGGCCGTTATTACTATTGGCCGGGCTATTACTGATTATGGAACTCTTTTTGCGGTTTACTGTTTTTAGGAGTTTTATATAAAAAGTATTAACCACCTTTTGGGTGGAAATGTGTTGAAAATAATGAATATTTGGGCAAAATATCATCAGAAGGTATATTCCCATAGAAATAAATAAGAGGTATTTAAATGTATATTTTAGAGGAAGAAAAATATTTCTGGTTGTTGCTCATCATTCCTTTTTTGGCAGTGCTGTATGCGTTGCTAATGCTTTGGAAAAAACGCAGCCAAAAACAGTTTGCTACCCCCGGGATGCTTCAGGAATTAAGCCCGGAAAAATCCCGGTTTAAACCCGGTTTAAAATTCGCCATATTACTACTTGCTTTAGCCAGCTTGACGATGGCTTTGGTCAATCCTAAAATTGGAACTAAAATGGAAACTGTAACCCGGGAGGGAGTAGATGTTGTGTTTGCTATTGACGTTTCAAAAAGTATGGAGGCAGAAGATATTGCGCCAAACAGATTGGAGAAATCCAAACAATTGGTCACCCAGATCATCAATAATTTGGCGGGCGACCGGATTGGGATTATAGCTTATGCGGGAAGCGCCTTTCCTCAACTGCCAATTACCACAGATTATGCTGCCGCAAAAATGTTCCTGCAAGCTATGAATACAGATATGGTATCCTCTCAGGGAACAGCTATCAATGATGCGATAGATCTGGCTACCACTTATTACAATGATGCCGACCAGACCAGCAAAATTCTGTTTATAATAAGTGATGGGGAAGATCATTTTGGAGAAGTTGGCCCAACAGCCAAGAAAGCCGCCGAATTGGGAATACGTATTTTTACCATTGGAGTTGGAACCATCAAAGGGGCGCCAATTCCTCTAAAAAGGAATGGGATCATTCAAAGCTATAAAAAGGATCAGAATGGCGAAACTGTGATCACCAGAATGAATGAGGAAACCTTAAAAGAGATATCTGCCAATGCGAACGGGAAATATATCGAGGGCAATATTACTTCAGAAGTGACCGCAGAAGTGACCGAAATTCTTCAAAATATGGATAAAACCGAATTTGAAGCCAAGCAGTTTGCAGATTATCAGTCCCAATATCAGTGGTTTTTAGGTTTCGGAATTTTGTTGTTGCTTCTAGATGTTTTCCTGTTGGAAAGAAAAACATCCTGGATTAAAAAATTGAACCTGTTTAACGAACGAAGAAGTTAGGATGATGATGAAAAATATACCAGTTTTGAATATGCTCCGCACCTGTCTTTTGGTAGGTGCAGGTTTGTTGTTTTTCAACATTTCCTTCGGACAATCTATTCAGGAGGAAAACAAGCAAATCATTCGAAAAACAGACAAAATTCTGAGAGAAGCTGAAAAGGAATTGAGTGAAAACGATTTTGCATCGGCTGAAGCTTCCTATAGGCAGGCTGTTTCCAAAAACCCTGAAAGTGTAACTGCCCGTTATAATATGGCAAATATGTACTACGGAAAAGAAAAACCGGCACAAGCCGCTACCCGTTATGAACAGGCCGGTAAAATAGCCGGAACTAAAGAAGAAAAGCACCGGATATTCCATAATATGGGAAATTCCTTTATGGACCAAAAGAATTATGCGGGAGCTGTAGAAGCCTATAAAAATGCGTTGAGAAATATCCCTTCCGATGAGGAAACGAGGTATAATTTAGCTTTGGCTAAAAAAATGCTGGAGAAGGAGAAAGAAGATGAAGGCGGTGGCGAAGATGATAAAAAGGAACAAAATAAGGACGATAAAAACAAGGATAAAAAAGAGGATCAGGATAAAAAAGACGGTGAAGATAACGAAGATAAGGGCGGAGATCAAAAAGATGACGCTAAGAAAGAACCTGAGAAACCAGATGATAAAGGAGATCCTAAGGATAAAAAGGAAGAAAAGGGAGATCAGGAAAAGGAACAACAATCGCAACCACAACCGGGTCAACTCTCGGCTCAACAAATTAAAAATTTGCTGGAAGCTATGAATAATGAAGAAAAGAAGGTGCAGGAAAAAATAAATGCCCAAAAGGCTAGAGGAGCCAAAACCAGGACCGGGAAAGATTGGTAACCGGTAAAACCGAAATCGGGTCTAATAAAAACTTAAAAGACAAGTAAAACAAGGGATGAATTTAAGAATATTCATACTGTCATTTTTTTTAGCAATTTCAACTTTGAGTTTTGCTCAGGTTAAATTTGAAGCCAACGTAAGTAAAAATAAGTTGGGAATAAATGAGCGCCTGAGAGTTGATTTTGAAATGAATCAGGATGGTGACAATTTTAAGCCGCCTTCCTTTAACGGGTTCACGGTTGTTGGCGGTCCCAACCAGTCTGTAAGTAACAGTTGGATCAATGGGAAACGCACCTATTCCAAAACGTACACTTATTTTCTGGCACCTCAGGGCAGAGGGAAATTCGCCATTGGGCAGGCAGAGATAACGGTTGAAGGGAACACTTATAAAACCTCACCTGTTCAGGTGGAAGTTACAGCCGCGGTAGATACTCCAACCGATGGAAATAATTCAGACTTTGTCGCTTCAGAAAATCTGCATTTGGTTGCAGAAATTTCCAATCCGAATCCTTATTTGAATGAAGCAATTACCATAGTTTATAAGCTTTACGTGAGTCCGCAAATAAGCGTTAGCAATTGGAGGGAAATGGATAGCCCGGTTTATCAGGATTTTTGGAGTCAAAATATCGATATTAAACAGTTAAATATACAATCCGGAGAGTTCCAGGGGGAGCCATATAGATATGTCATTCTGCGTAAAACAATTTTATATCCTCAAAAAACCGGGGAGCTGGAAATAGAACCGTTGACTCTCTCAGTTTCGGTAGATGTGCCTAGTGACCGCAGGGACATATTTGGAGGCAGGCTTTTTACTACAATAGATAAAACAGTGGCTGCGGGGAAAAGAACAATTAATGTAAAAGCTTTGCCCCAGGCCAATAAACCTGAAAGTTTTACCGGTGCAGTCGGGAAATTTGATTTTAAGGTAACAGCGGACAGGTCCAGCCTTGCCGCGACAGAATCCCTGAACGTAAAAGTTGAGGTAAAGGGGAATGGCAATTTGAAATTATTTGAACTTCCGGAGTTGCAAGTGCCTGCATCATTAGAAAAATATGAACCAGAACGCATTGAAAACGTAAGGACCGATTTAAATGGAACTCAGGGAAGCATTATCGATAATTACACGATCGTTCCCATGCAAAAGGGAAAATTTCCAATTCCATCTTTATCTTTTTCCTGGTTCGATTTGGAAAGCAAGTCCTATAAAACCATTAATTCAGGAGAAATCCTGCTGGAAGTTTCTAATGCACCTGCGGGCGCAACCATCAGTTCAGGAAGTTCAAATTCGGTAACTAAGCAAACAGTAGAATTAAATCAAAATCAATTTAAATATATCAGGTTAAGCACTAATTTGAAACCCATAAATTCAGGTTCTTTTTTTGGATCCTGGGAGTTTTGGTCATTGTTGTCGTTTCCTTTTGTCTTGATTATTTTAGGGGTTCTTCTGGGTAAAAAACGCGAAGCTTTGGCCAATGATGTAATTGGGAAAAAGATTAAAAAAGCCGACAGGCTGGCCAGGAAATATTTGTTTGAAGCTAAAAAGAATATTGGAGATCAAAAAGCCTTCTACCTAACGCTTGAACGTGCTTTACACAATTACCTGAAGGCAAAATTGCATATTCAAACCAGCGAGATGAGCAAGGAAAGGATTTTGGAATTATTGGCAGAGCGCAAGGCTGATCCTGCAACAACCAAAGATTTTATCGCACTTATAGAGAGTTGTGAATTTGCACGATACACACCTTCTTCAAATGTAGAGATGCATCGGGATTATGAAAATGCAGCCCAAGTAATTTCGGAATTGGACAAACAGTTATAGCTATGAATAAGATTTTTTATTTACTATTTATCTGCTTTTTTTCTTTGTCGGCACAAAACAAAGATTTATTTCAGGAGGCGAATACGGCTTATAATGAAGGGAATTATTCAGGAGCAATTAATAATTATGAGCGCATACTGGAAAATGGCGAGACTTCAGCCGAGTTATATTACAATCTGGCAAATGCGCATTATAAATTAAGCCAAACTGCGCCCAGTATCTATTACTATGAAAAAGCCCTTCAACTCAATCCAGGCGATTCAGATGTAAAAAACAACCTGGAATTTGCCCAAAGAATGTTGATAGACGAGATTGAAGAAGTCCCAAAAACAGGGCTTTTGAAAATTATAAACAAATTAATTTCAGTTCTCAGTTTTAATGGTTGGGCCTGGACAGCAGTGATTGGCTCGGTACTGTTTGCCGCTTTTTTCCTTCTGTATTATTTCAGCAATACCAGCAGGCAGAAAAGGCTTTTCTTCACTACCTCTATAATTGCACTGCTTATAATATTGAGTGCTTTAATATTTGCTTTTCAACAACGTGATTATCAAAATAATTCTCAGTTTGCCATAATTTTTTCTGAAGAAGCCATGGTTAGAAACGAACCAACCTTGAGAAGTAATGAATTTTTAAGATTGCACGAGGGGACAAAGGTGAAAATTTTAGAAACTTTTCAAAACTGGATAAAATTTGAACTCGACAATGAAATTCAGGGCTGGATGGATAAATCGGAGGTCAGGTTTCTTTAAATATGTTTTTTTCTTAGATTAATATCAGATTTGAATTGCGTTGTTAATTTTATTATTGTTCTTTTAATGACTTGAAACATCTCAATTAAGGCAACTCTTTAAAGCTTGGAATTATGGAAGATTTTTATAAAAAAATTATAGAAAACAACAAAAAATGGGTTGAAAATAAACTTAAACTGGATCCGGAATATTTTGAAAGACTTGTCAAGGGCCAAAAGCCACCATTATTGTGGATTGGTTGTGCCGATAGCCGGGTACCTGCAAATGAAATAATTGGGGCAGAACCGGGTGAGGTTTTTGTACACAGAAATATTGCAAACATGGTGATCCATACCGATATGAACATGCTGAGTGTTTTGGATTATGCTGTCAATGTATTAAAAGTGAAACATGTGATAGTTTGCGGGCATTACGGCTGTGGTGGGATAGAGGCTGCTATGACAAATAAATCAATAGGATTGATAGACAACTGGATAAGGCATATAAAAAATATTTACAGAGTCCATAAAAAAGAGTTGGACAATATTGCAGATATAAGTGAACGAACCAACCGGTTTGTAGAGCTGAATGTAATAGAACAGGTATATGATCTTGCCAAAACTTCCATTGTACAAAATGCTTGGGGAGCTGATCAGGATCTGGAGATTCACGGATGGGTATACGGAGTGGGCGATGGAATTGTAAAGGATCTGGGAGTGAATTTTAAAAATGATTCACAATTGGATGAGGTGTATAAGCTGGACTTTTAAGATCCGGTTAATTTCGATTTAAATTATTTGTTAAGAACGATAGGTAGGAATTTTACTTGGGATTCTTTCTTAGGTTCCACGTCGTCCTCAAAAATATCCAAGTCTTTGGCCTCCCTCATAATGGATGGCAAAAGAATGGGAGCAATGGTTTTGATTGGTGAAAACAATACCGATTCTTCAAGAGTTTCTTTTTCTACAAGATTAATATCTTCATTGGTAGAACCAAAAAACATAATTAATACACTTGCAATAATTGCTATTTTTAGAAAGCCAAATCCGGCACCTATAAGCTTGTTTAAAATCCCGAGTGCCGCAAAATTTGCGACTTTGGTAAGAAAATTACCTGCCAGGGAAATAAAAAACACAATTAGAATAAAGGTGATGGCAAAGGCTGCGAGATTCACAAACTGTATATTCCAGGAAACCTTATCTACCAGATAATCGCTTAAAATATGGGAATAATAAACGGCCACGTAAATCCCTGCAATAAATCCTACAAGGGAAGCCAGTTCGGCAAAAAAACCGCGAAAAAACCCACGGACCAACCCGTACAATAAAATTACAACCAGGATTATATCAACAATATTCATGATTTATAGATAGCATTTACAACGCCTAAGATACGTATCTTTGCCAAATGGCAAGAGATGAAGAGTTAAAAGAACGTTGGCTAAAATTACAGAAAAAACTTTCTGACCAGTTTGCAGATGGGGATTTACTGGATTTGGATGCAATTATTTACTTAATTGGCGTACAGGAATTTGGGCAACCCCACCGTCAGTTTAAAAAAGACCAAAAATTGGACCTCATGCATATTGCGATCTGCAGGCTTCTGGAACCTTATGGATATTATGAATTTGAACTTGTTGATGAGGATGGTTGGCCGCATTTTAGAACATTGGAAATTTTGCCCAGTCTAAAAGCGGGTGAACAATCGGTATTGATGAAAGAGGCTATTGCAAATTATTTTTTAGCAAAAGGATATATAGGATAGGAAGACCAAATCAGTATTTAAAGTGTCTATTTGTCCTGACTAGGTTTGAGTTAGTAAATAATAAAAGCAGATTTATACTAACTATAGCAGAGTGAGTTATTTAAAAATTTGCTGTTGGTATGAGAAAGTTAAACTTTTGGCATTTTAGCCACTCAAAACTTTATAAACTGATCTGTTACAATACCTTTTTTAAAATAGTGGAATAAAAGCGTATTTTTAGTAAATTCGCGCTTCTTTAAAGAAATGAATTCATGATTGAAACGATAAAGGGACATATTGCTAAAGTAACCAGTTTTCAAGGCAAAACCAGAGAAGAGGTGGAAGCGTTCCGAATTGAATATTTGGGCAAAAAAGGACTTCTGAATCAGTTTTTTGCTGAATTTAAAAATGTTCCCAATGATCAAAAAAAGGATTTCGGGCAGGCCATCAATAGGCTAAAAATTGCCGCGCAGGAAAAAGTGTCTCAGTTAAAAGATGCATTTGAAGGCCAGCAGGAAGAAAAGAGAATTTACGGAGATTTAACCCGTCCGGCAGAAGCTATAGAAATTGGGTCGCGGCATCCTATTTCAATAGTAAAAAATCAAATCATCGAAATTTTTTCAAATATTGGGTTCAATGTTTCTGAAGGTCCGGAGATTGAAGATGACTGGCACAATTTTACAGCCTTGAACCTTCCGGAATATCATCCGGCAAGGGATATGCAGGACACTTTTTTTATACAAACCGATCCCGATATTTTATTGAGAACTCATACCTCATCTGTACAAGT
>JBBRGD010000056.1:0-8735 GCA_038241065.1 Flavobacteriales bacterium | reverse complement strand
AACTTCCAAAGCTTCACTCATCTTATCTGCAAGTTCCTCTCTGGAAGAAGCCGAAGTCCAATCTTCTTTCTCTTTTAAGATGATCATTAAATCGCCAGCTTCAATCGGCATTGGATCTGTAGGGATTTCACCAGAACCAATTTTTGAAACCACTTGTTCTACTTCAGGAAAATTATCCAACAAAATCCTTTCGGCTTTAGTAGTTGCCGCAATGGTATTTTTTAAGGAACTCCCCGTCATTACTCTGGTTTCTACCGCAAAATCCCCTTCTTCTAAAGTTGGAATAAATTCGCCTCCCATATTCAGAAAAACAAATAAAGCAACTAGAAATAATCCCAGAGTGCTAATTAAAATTCCAATCCTAAAATTCATTGCCTTTTTAATTAATGGCGAATAAATTCTGTTGAAAAAAGCTATTATTTTATCTGAAATATTTGGTTTGTGCTTGGTATTTTTACTTAAAAACATAGCAGACATCATTGGTACATAAGTAAGCGATAAGATAAATGCACCCATTATTGCAAAACTCACCGTTTGTGCCATTGGGCCAAACATCTTCCCTTCAGTACCTACTAAAGCTAAAATTGGCAGATAAACAATAAGAATAATTATTTCTCCAAAGGCTGCCGAATTCCGAATTTTACTCGCAGATTGGTACACCTCCTCATCCATTTCCTGTTGGGTAAGCTTTCGGCTTATTTTTAAAGCCCCTAAATGAACCAGTGTAGCTTCTACAATTATAACCGCACCATCTACAATTAATCCGAAATCTATGGCTCCCAAACTCATAAGATTTGCTGAAACGCCAAACACATTCATCATTCCGAAAGCAAAAAGTAGGGCTAAAGGAATAACCGAAGCGGTAATAAGGCCTGCCCTTAAATTTCCTAACAATAAGAGTAAAACAAAAATAACAATAAGCGCTCCTTCCAGAAGATTGGTGGTTACAGTACTTATTGCGTTGTCTACCAGTTTTGTTCTATCTAAAAAAGGTTCTATAACTACTCCTTCCGGAAGACTTTTCTTTATCTCTTCCATTTTAAGCTTCACATTTTCTATCACTTCAGCAGAATTTGCGCCTATTAGCATCATTACAATGGCACTTACTACTTCTCCATTCCCGTTACGGGTTGTAGCTCCATATCTTACGGCGCTCCCAATTTGTACTTTTGCTACATCTCTAATTAGAATAGGACTGCCACTTTGGTTGTTTTTTACTACAATATTCCTGATGTCTTCTAAAGAGCTTACCAAACCTTCACTTCTAATAAATAGTGCATTGTCCCCTTTTTCAATATAAGCACCGCCAGTATTTTCGTTATTAGACTCTAAAGCAGAAAAAATATCGCTGATAGAGATATCCATAGCATTTAATCTTTCAGGGGAGATTGCTATCTCGTACTGTTTTAGGTGTCCCCCAAAACTACTAACATCTGCCACCCCAGGAGTTCCCAGTAATTGCCTTCGAATTATCCAATCTTGAATAGTTCTTAAATCCCTGTCGTTATATTGATCTTCAAAGCCATCTTCAGTAGTAATTACATACTGATATATTTCCCCTAATCCAGTAGATAAAGGTGCTATACTCGGTTTCCCTGCGGAAGGTGGTATTTGAGATTGGGCTTCAGTAAGCCGCTCATTTACTTGTTGCCTTGCCCAATAAATGTCTGTTTTTTCTTTAAACACAATAGTAACTACAGACAATCCAAACCGAGAGAAAGATCTTATTTCCTCTATTTCTGGAATAGTAGCCATAGCGATTTCTATAGGAAAAGTAATAAGTCGTTCTACTTCCACCGCAGCTAAATTTGGAGAAGTTGTAATTACCTGTACTTGGTTATTGGTAATATCTGGAACTGCATCTACCGGTAGTTGATTCAGGGAGTAGAATCCCCAAAGTATCAAGCCAAAAGTGAGTAATCCTACCACCAATTTATTGGTAATAGAAAATTTAATAATACTGTTAAGCATAATGGAATTAATTATTAATTTGAAAAAGGTGGAAAAAAATCTACAGACAAATTGAATTAGTCTTTACACAGCTGGGAGTTAGATTTCTAAAAATGTGATTGTAAGAAACTTATGCCTGAGGTGGCTGAAACGGAGAATCTATAAATTCTGAAAAGAGACCAGAACGATAAAGTGAATATTGAGGTTTTAATTCTACAGCATCAGGAGAAATCAAATATTCTGTTTCTATAAATTGAAATACCGGAGAATGTGCACAACAATCATGATTTCCTTGAAAAGGTAGATTGTCATGATCTGAATTTTCAGGATGTTTTTGTGAACCATCAAAAGTAAAATAATCTTCCTCCAAAAAATCTATAAAGGAGTCTCCAAAAGCTTCATTATGCTCTTCAAAATGCTCCAAAAGATTTGGGATTTTTGGCAATTCACAACAAAGATCTATCGTGAGTCCAACAAACCCTTGAAGCAAGAATAAAAAAGAAAGTGATATGGAAGTGATTAAATTCATTCAAAGGCAAATATAGGAGTTTTTATTTGCAATAGTATTGCATAAATTTTTCGCAATTCTAACCAGAATATGTGAACACTTTAATAGGTCAAAAAATTTTGGATTGCATGAAAACATTTTTTAGATTTTCCTAAATATTGAATTAGAGTTTGAAGAAGCTGCTAATAAAATAGCTATTGAGTTTTTAGATTGGAGTATAAGTATAAGTGACAAAAGGATATTTTAAATAATCCTTCGGCTAAAAGTTCGTGATGACTTCTTGGATTTAGCACTTATTTTTAGAAAATTCCTTTAATTTTAGAACCAGAATCCTAAACTTATGAACCACTGACTTTTTTTTACCTCCGGAGAATAGGAATACTTCAATTCCACCGGTCCTAATAAAGTTTCTAAACTATATCCCAATGCGTATCCAGTATAATCTGGGGCAGATAACCAATTCCCGGTAGAATATAATTGATTTTCAACATTTGCAAAATTGGCGCTGGCTATAATATGGTTTTTTCTGAAAATTTCATAATCCAGTTCAATTAATGCTTTTATATAACTGTCTCCGGAAATAGTAATGAAATCATACCCATAAAAAGGCACAAAATTGTTTATAAAATTATTCCCGTAACCCCCAAGGAAGAAATTCAGGATATTGGTATTATCCGCTCCAATCCTAAAACCTGTTTCCGTACTTATTCGGGTAGTAAATTTATCTATCGGGGTAAAAGCATAACCGAATTGTCCCTTGGCTATCGAAAATTCTGAAAAATTTTGATGAAAATCTGAGGAAAATAAATACAGGTGAAAATCCCCGTCAAAATATACTCCTTTTGTTGGAAAATACTTATTATCAAAACTGTCCAGTTTTAAGTATCCAAAGCTGCTGTAATAGTTACTTTTATCGAGGACGGAGGAAGATAAATTGTTATTCTGTTCATTCCCTAGGGTTTCCGAACTGATCTTTAAATATTTATGTTCCAGACCTAATCCAAACGAGAATATTTGTTGAAAAAGGGTTTCCACATAAAATTGATTGGTAACATCCTGGTGTTTTACCTCTATTTTATTGATTCCAATATCCTCCAAGTCCGAATTTTCACGCGCAAAATCAAATCCCACTCCTCTTTCGAACAGATTGTACCGTGATTTTATACCGTAGCTCCAGTAATAACCTTTATCTATATAATATTGAAAATTATATCTGAAATTGTCCCCCAAAATCACATCAATTGAAGCCACATCATTGGTGAAAAAGGCGCTTTTTCTGGTAAGGTTAATCAATGCTCCGCTTTTATATAAGTTATCATAATGCAGTGCCATTCGCAATAAGGTTTTATTTGGACTTTCCTCAAGTTGCAATGCCAGGGTATAGGAACTGTCATTAGGGATCAAATTGTAATTAATGCGGTCAAAATTGCCGGTAGCAGACAGATTATTAATCCCATTGTATAAATCTTCCTGGGTATATTTAGAATAATATCTGAGCTGCAGTTTCCCCAGAATATAGGCCCTTGGATAACTATTATTACCTTCAATGCTAAGTGAATTTATATGGATTTTATCTGCCCTGAGCTCCATCTTTACACGTGGGGTAGTTGCCCCCTGTTTAGAGGCTATAAGCTTAAGCTGATCCATTTTTTTACGGGCTGCAACCTCTCCGGAATCAATTATTGCAGATCCTTTGTCAAAGGAAAGCACGTTAAATTTTGTAATGTCGGGTTTTATATAAAGATCTGTGAGCTCTATATTTTCCCGCATATGACTAATCGTCCTGAAATTGTTTATTTGGGTTAAAATTTCGAAAACGCTTTTTAACTGTTTTCGATCTGCCAGGCTATCTTGTACATCTACTCCTATTATAATATTGGCGCCCCGTTCACGAAGTTGGGTTACAGGATAATTATTGGTCACTCCTCCATCAGTAAGCAGTTTGCCGTCTATTCTTACCGGACTAAATACCGAAGGGATAGCGCCACTGGCTGAAACGGCTTTTGCAAGGGAGCCACTTTCCAAAACAACCTGTTCCCCTGTTTCTATATTGGAAGCGATACATAAAAACGGGATAGGCATTTTACTAAAATCCCGTATATTGCCCAGGTGCATAGTAAGTCTGGACATCAAATTATAAATATTCTGCCCTTTGGAAAGGCCCGAGGGAAAGGAAATTTTATAATCGTCAATAGGAAGCGTGAGCGCATATTTTTCGTTTTCCTCCTTTTCATAAAATGTTTTCGCGCTTCGCGGAACTTCATCCTGAATTAGAATGTTAAAATTGATTTCATGAAAGATGGAATCCAGTTGAGCCGCAGAATATCCCGATGCGTATAAGGCACCAACAATTGCTCCCATACTGCTTCCCCCTATATAATCAATTTGTATTCCCGCCTCCTCAATCACTTTTAAAGCTCCAATATGTGCCAAACCCTTGGCCCCACCGCCGCTTAAAACAAGACCAAT
Source organism: Flavobacteriales bacterium (assembly GCA_038241065.1). Lineage (GTDB taxonomy): Bacteria > Bacteroidota > Bacteroidia > Flavobacteriales > Flavobacteriaceae > Gillisia. The sequence continues at coordinate 3,808 of JBBRGD010000056.1, read as the reverse complement.
TTTCACATCCTTCTTTTCCTGGGTAAAGGATAGGAGAGGTAAAAGGAACAGAAAGAGAAGAAAGAATTTTTTCATTTAGTCCTGATGATAATAATTATAAATTTTTATAGCTCTGGCCGCACCTATTACCTGGGTCAAATCTTCCAAAGCCACTTCTTTAATCCTTTTTAGGGACCTAAAATGGGTTAACAATTCAACCACGGTTTTATCACCCACTCCCGGAATTGATTCAAGTTCGGTATTAAGGGCTGTTTTACTGCGCTTATTCCTATGAAAAGTAATGCCAAATCTATGAGCTTCATTTCGCAATTGCTGAATTATTTTTAAAGTTTCCGATTTTTTATCCAGATACATCGGTACAGAATCTCCGGGGTAATAAATTTCCTCCAGGCGTTTTGCTATTCCAATAATGGCTATTTTTCCCCTTAACCCTAATTCCTCCAAAGCTTTTAACCCGGAAGAAAGTTGTCCCTTGCCTCCATCCACAATTATTAACTGCGGCAAAGGTTCGCCTTCATTTATCAATCTTTTATATCTCCTAAAAACCACTTCTTCCATTGATGCAAAATCATCCGGGCCTTCCACGGTTTTGATGTTAAATTTACGATAATCATTTTTACTTGGTTTTCCATTTTTGAATACTACACAAGCCGCCACAGGATTTGTTCCCTGAATATTGGAATTGTCAAAACATTCTATATGACGGGGCTCTTCACTTAAACGTAAATCCAGTTTCATCTGGGCCATAATTCGGTTTACATGGCGGTCAGGATCTACAATTTTCATCTGCTTGAACTGCTCTTGCCTGTAATACCTGGCATTGCGAATGGAGAATTCGATTATTTTCTTTTTATCGCCTAATTGCGGAATGGTAATTTTTACATCTTCCCCTACTTCTACCTTAAATGGCACATATATTTCTTTTGAAGTAGAGTTAAAGCGCTGCCTTATTTCTATGATCCCCAACTCAAGCAATTCCTTATCACTTTCATCCAGTTTCTTTTTCATTTCAATGGTATGTGACCGGATGATAGCACCATGGAAAATTTGAAGAAAATTGACATAGCCATATCCTTCATCACTCACAATTGAGAACACATCTACTTCAGTTATTTTTGGATTGACCACGGTAGATTTAGCCTGATAATTTTCAAGTACATCAATTTTGTTTTTTATTTGCTGCGCGTCTTCAAATTCCATACGCCCGGCATGATCCTTCATTTGCTCCCTGAACTGCTGAAGAGATTCTTTAAAATTCCCCTTTACAATTTCCCGGATCGCTGCAATATTTGTGTTGTATTCTGCCTCGGTCTGCCTGGCTTCACAAGGACCTTTACAGTTTCCTAAATGATACTCCAGACATACTTTATACTTGTCTTTATTTATTTTTTCTAAAGAAAGATCGTAGTTACAGGTTCTAAGCTGGTACAAACCTTTGATCAATTCCAAAAGAGTGTTCACCGTTTTAAAATTGGTGTACGGGCCGTAATATTCGCTGCCGTCTTTTATCAATCTGCGGGTGGGGAAAACCCTGGGAAAGCGTTCGTTTTTTATACAGATCCAGGGGTAAGTCTTGTCATCCTTCAACATAACATTAAACCGCGGCTGATATTTTTTAATAAGGTTGTTTTCCAGCAACAATGCATCGGTTTCTGAGGCCACCACAATATGCTTGATGTCGCAAATCTTTTTTACCATTACCTCAATCCGGTTACTGTCATGCTTTTTGTTAAAATAAGAAGTAACCCTTTTCTTAAGGTTTTTGGCTTTCCCAACATATAAGATCCTGCCATTTTTATCGTAATATTGATAAACTCCGGGACTTTCAGGTAAGGTTTGTACTTGTATTTTTATATCGGGTGTTTCCATTACTTCAAAGATATTACATATTCCCGGGAGCATTAAATTTTGACTTGCTTGTAAATGTTAAAATTTAAAGAATTACAAACTTAGTGTACATTATTTTGGCTTTTTTTAAAGTGAAAATCCCTAAAATGGAGCCTATTGAACCAATAATAGACTGTCAGGGTGAACTTAAACATTTTTTATTCGTGAATTTGTAGCTAAAATGTTGAGGTGAAATAATTTGATATTATCTTATATGTTGATAATTTAGATTTTTATAAGAAATCAGAATTAATCATTTTATTACCTTGCACAAATGGAAAAAATAGTAATTGGCCGTTTTGAAAAGGCAGACTTCCCATTATTAGATTTAGAAAACATCTCGATCAAAATAGATACGGGAGCATATACTTCCTCAATCCACTGTAATAATATTGTAGAAAAAGAGGACCAGCTTTGCTGTACATTTTTAGATGAAGAACACCCACTTTACAATGGAAAAGAGTTTGTTTTTAAAAATTATGATATCGTGTTTGTGAAAAGCAGCAATGGAATTATTCAGAAGCGCTACCAGGTACAATCTACCATAATAATTTTCGATAAAGTTTTTAAAATTTCGCTTTCTTTGTCTGCTCGGCAGGAAATGCGCTTCCCGGTTTTGATAGGAAGAAAATTCCTTACCAAAAAATTTTTAGTCGATCCCGAGTTAATAGACGTTTCATATAATTTAAAAGCAAATGAACATAAAAATCATTTCCAGAAATAGCAATCTTTATTCCACCAAGCGACTGATGGAAGCTGCAAGAGAAAGAGATCATACTATAGAAGTTATCGATCCTTTGAAATGCAATTTGATCATTGAAAAAAAGCACCCTTCCATTTTTTATAAGAGTAATATGTTGGAAGGAACCGATGCCGTAATCCCCCGAATAGGAGCTTCGGTCACTTTTTTTGGAACTGCTGTTGTGCGTCAGTTTGAAATGATGGGAGTTTTTACAACCACAGAATCACAGGCACTGGTGCGCAGTAGGGATAAATTAAGGAGTTTACAGATCTTGTCACGGGCTCGTCTGGGAATGCCAAAAACCGTTTTCACCAATTATTCCAAGAATGTGGGTGAGGTAATAGATCACGTAGGCGGGGCTCCATTGATTATTAAATTATTGGAAGGAACTCAGGGTTTAGGTGTGGTTTTGGCAGAGACCAAAAACGCTGCAGAATCGGTTATTGAGGCATTTAACGGGTTACAGGCACGGGTGATTATTCAGGAATTCATCAAAGAAGCAGGTGGAGCCGATATACGTGTTTTGGTAGTAGATGGTCACGTAGTTGGGGCCATGAAACGCCAGGGAAAAGAAGGCGAATTCAGGTCTAACCTACATCGTGGTGGAACAGCAAGCATTATTGAACTTACCGATGAGGAAGAAAATGCCGCAATAAAAGCGGCAAAAGTCATGGGATTGGGTGTAGCTGGTGTAGATTTGCTGCAAAGTTCCCGTGGACCACTTATCCTGGAGGTCAATTCCTCTCCAGGACTGGAAGGAATAGAACGGGCTACCGGAAAAGATATCGCAAAAACTATTATCCGGTATATTGAAAGAAATGTTTAACCTATGGCTCATATAGATAAGAAAAATATTCTTGAAATATTAGGTAAAAAAATAATGCCGGGGCAAGGCGCCATGATCAATTTGAACATGGCCAAATTATATACCACTACTTCAGTAGAAGTTCCAGTAATTATTGAACGTTCATTAAAACCGGGGCCTGTGGTGCTAATTACCGCTGGGATTCACGGTGATGAACTTAACGGAGAGGAAATTGTACGTCAAATTATATCTAAAAATATCAATAAGCCTGTAAAGGGAACCATAATTTGTATCCCGATAGTAAACGTATTTGGTTTTTTAAACTTAGCCCGTGCTTTTCCTGATGGAAGGGATTTAAACAGGGTATTCCCAGG
>JBBRGD010000055.1:0-8906 GCA_038241065.1 Flavobacteriales bacterium | reverse complement strand
TTTATTTCATCTAAAGAATTAATTTTGGACATTTCAAAAGGATTGCTTTATCAGGAAAAAATGAAAGAATCGGTAAGGCTATTAGGAATTTCGCTTTCCAATCTAAATACAGAAAAAAAGGAGAAGAAAGAAATAGCTGTTCAGCTGAAATTTGAATTCTAAAAATAATTAAAACAAAAAAAGCCACGAATGGACTAATAAATAATTAGTGCATTCGTGGCTAAAATTTAAAGAATTGTAAACTTATTCTATTTCAGAAACCCTCAGAGTATTTACCATTCCCTTGTCTGAAATTGGCATTGCAGCAAGATTTATAATAAAATCTCCATGGTCTACGTAACCTTTTTCTTTAGCGATAATGTTGATATCGATAATGGTTTCATCGGTACTTTCAAATTTATCGTAGAAAAAGGCTTTAACGCCCCAGAGCAAGCTTAACTGAGAGAGGATTCTTTTGTTTGATGTAAATACCAAAATATTGGATTCCGGTCTCCAAGCAGAGATCTGGAATGCTGTATAGCCACTATTGGTCAAGGTACAAATAGCTTTTGCCTTCATTTCATTGGCCATAAAAGCCGCTTGATAACACACAGATTTCGTAATAAATCTTTTGGTGCGAATGTGAGGTGGATTGTGTGGCACTTGAATAAGTGGTGAATCTTCAACACATTTAATGATTTGCGACATTTTTCTTATTACCTGAACAGGATAATTTCCAACAGAAGTTTCTCCGCTTAGCATCACGGCATCTGCACCATCCATAACCGAATTGGCTACATCATTCACTTCTGCCCTCGTTGGTGTAAGGCTGGTTATCATAGTTTCCATCATTTGTGTAGCGATAATTACCGGAATTCGTGCCTTTTTGGCCACTAAAACCAGTTGCTTCTGAATAAGGGGAACTTCCTCTGCAGGAATTTCCACTCCTAAATCACCACGGGCAACCATCAATCCATCGCAATAAGCAACGATTTTTTCTATATTCTTGACACCTTCTGGTTTCTCAATTTTGGCGATAATAGGAATTTTATGATCGCTGTGTTCTTTGATTAAATTTTGCAAAAGAATCAGGTCTTCTGCATTCCTGACAAATGAAAGCGCCATCCAATCTACATTTTGCTCGCAGGCAAAAATAGCATCTTCAACATCTTTTTCGGTAAGTGCCGGAAGCGAGATATTTGTATTGGGAAGGTTCACACCTTTTTTTGACCTTAACGGGCCTCCCTGGATTACTTTTGCAACAACTTCATCTACCCCATTGGTGCTTACAATTTCAAACATCAACTTTCCGTCATCTAACAGAATGCGTTCTCCTTTTTGAACATCCCGGGGGAATTGTTCATAATTCATATAAACCCTGGAAGCAGTTCCCTCAAATTCTTTTCCGGTGACAAAAGTTATTTGATCGCCAGGATTTACAACTACCTCCTCCTTCATTACTCCAACCCTTAATTTAGGCCCTTGCAGATCGCCAAGAATAGCTGCATTGTATCCAAATTCTTCATTTAATTCACGAATCATTTGAATTCTTTCCTTTACATCATCATAACTGGCATGTGAGAAATTGATTCTAAAAACGTTTACCCCTTCATCCAGCATTTCTTTTAAAACAGATTTTTCACTTGTTGCTGGCCCTAAAGTGGCTACGATCTTAGTTCTTTTGTTTAATGGCATCTAGTCTATAATTAAATTATTTTTTGATTTCAGTTGATTGGGATCAACATTAAATGTTGTTATTATATTAGGTACAAGCGCTATCCGGTTCAGCCATTGCTCTACTTCCCCATTTTCCAGAACTCCTTCTATTTTTAAAAAGTAATCCACTTCTTTATATTCTGGGATAAAAAAAGTAGTCTTTGGGCTAAATTCCTCTTCAGTAAAAAGAGAACCTGCGCTTACCACTTTCTTATTAGCTCCTTTATATTTGTTTTTTATCAAATAAACGGATAGATATTTTGCCGGTTCTTTAAAAATATAGAGTGGATATAAAGCCTGAACATCGCCGTGGTTAAAGTCAACATCACAACGGGCCCGTTTCAAATTAAGATGCAGCAGCTTATTTAAAAAATAGGCAATTTTATAATCTTCTAAAGTACTGTGGATCGCCAGTAAATGATATTCCTCCTCATCATCCAGCAGCAATTTATGAGATAGCATACTCCTAAATTTTATCGATAAAGATAACGCAAGAATGCTAAATTATGATAGTTTTAGATGAAATTTTAGGACTTTTCTGCGAAAACGTTTTAGTACTAATATTATTATTAGATTTCTATCTTATTTTGAAGTGCGAAAAAGGCTCGTTTCGAGGCTTTTTCTTCGGCTTTCTTTTTGGAAGTTGCACGTGCTTTTGCCACCACTCTTTCATCAATTCTAAGCTTTACGGCAAAGTGCTTCATCTCGTCAATTCCGGTATCTTCGTAAACTTCGAAATTGAAATTTTTCTTTGTTTTTTGACACCACTCAATTAGCAGGCTCTTATAGCTTATCACCTCCCCTTCCAGTTGCTCGATATCAACATATGGACTTATCACCCGATCAAAAATAAACTTTTTACAATATTTATATCCCCTGTCCAAATAGATGGCTCCAATAAGGGCTTCAAATAAATTTCCATGAATATTGGCGCCAAATTGATCCTTGGCAATATTTGTTTGCACAAGGTCTATTAGATTCAAGTCTTCTCCCAGTTCATTTAAATGTTTTCGGCTCACCACTTTGGAACGCATTTTTGTGAGGTAGCCTTCATCACCTCCGGGGGTGGTTTTAAATAAATATGCAGCTATAACAGCACCCAACATGGCGTCGCCCAAAAATTCCAGCCGTTCAAAATTAACTGCGTTTCCAAGCTGGTCTTTTTGATTCAAAGACCTGTGGGTAAAGGCTTTTTGGTAGTGCAATATGTCTTTTGGCCTAAAGCCTAATATTTTTTGAATTGAAACAAAAAAATTCCCGCCTTTTGAAGAACGGGAATTTAATATTTTTCGAATAAGGCTCATAACAGGTTATTCGTCCAACTTTTTAAACAATACGCAGGCATTATGACCTCCAAATCCAAAGGTGTTACTCATAGCCACTTTTACATCGCGCTTTTGTGCTTTGTTAAGTGTAAGATTCAACTCCGGATCTATATTGTCATCAAATGTTTCATGATTTATGGTTGGTGGAACTATCCCATGTTTCATGGACAAGATTACAGAAATTGCCTCAACAGCACCTGCAGCCCCCAACAAATGACCAGTCATGGATTTTGTAGAATTGATATTAATATTCTTGGCATTTTCACCAAAAACCTTAGCTATGGCTTTAAGTTCTGCAACATCTCCTAGAGGGGTTGAGGTACCGTGTGTATTAATAACATCTACATCTTCCGGTTTTAGTCCGGCATTTTGCAAACAATTTTTCATTACCGCAATAACTCCAATTCCATCCGGATGTGGAGCTGTCATGTGGTAGGCATCAGAAGAAAGTCCTCCACCTATAAATTCGGCATAAATTTTTGCCCCACGTGCTTTCGCATGCTCATATTCTTCCAAAACCAAAGCCCCGGCTCCTTCTCCCAACACAAAACCATCTCTGGTTGCATCAAAAGGCCTTGAGGCAGTTTCCGGGCTTTCATTCCTGGTGGAAAGAGCGTGCATTGCATTAAACCCTCCCATCCCCGCTTGGGTAATGGCAGCTTCTGATCCGCCTGAAATAATGACATCACTATATCCAAGGCGTATGTTGTTTAAGGCATCAAACATGGCATTGGCCGCCGAAGCACACGCTGAAACCGTGGTATAATTGGGTCCCATAAAACCATGACGTATCGAGATATTACCCGGGGCAATATCTGCAATCATCTTAGGGATAAAAAACGGGTTAAACCGCGGTGTTCCATCGCCTTCAGCGAAATTGATCACCTCGTTTTGAAACGTCTCTAAACCCCCAATTCCTGCACCCCAAATTACGCCCACCCGATATTTATCGATGGTATCCAATTCAATTCCTGAGTCTTTTATAGCCTCATCAGAAGCAACAATGGCATACTGCGCAAATCTATCGAGTTTCCTGGCTTCCTTGCGATCAAAGAAGTCAAGAGGATCGAAATTTTTGAGTTCACAGGCGAATTTAGTTTTGAATTTTTCAGTGTCAAAATAGGTTATAGGAGCACAACCGTTTTTACCCGACACCAAAGCATTCCAGTATTCTTCAATATTGTTTCCAATAGGCGTCAAGGCTCCTATGCCTGTAACTACAACTCGCTTTAACTCCATATTGTACTTTACTTTTTATTTTGCTTTTTCAATATAAGAAATTGCTTGACCAACTGTAGCAATGTTTTCTGCTTGGTCATCTGGAATCTGGATATCAAATTCTTTCTCGAATTCCATAATTAATTCCACAGTATCTAATGAATCAGCGCCCAAATCATTGGTGAAGCTAGCTTCAGTTACAACTTCATTCTCGTCAACACCTAATTTGTCGACGATAATCGCTTTTACTCTTGATGCAATGTCTGACATAATATTCTATTTTTAATTTTAATTAGACGGCAAAATTAAACAACTTTATCTTAAAATCGAAATTTAGTTTAAAAATGTGTTGGTAATTTACGGAAATTTCATTTAAACCCTTTATTTTTACATACTTTATTATTTTAAAAACTCCAGTTTTGAATTTAAAAAAGCTTCCATACCCAAAAAAAATTGTCCTTTTCGCATCTGGTTCCGGAACCAATGCAGAAAATATAATTAGGTATTTTAAGAACTCCGATTTAGCTGAGGTTATCGCGGTACTCTCCAACAAGCCTAACGCTAAAGCACTAACGCGAGCTCATGATTTGAATATCAAAGCGCTTTGTTTTGACCGGGAAGCTTTCTATAAAACCAATGACATACTGCACATATTGGAGGATATAAATCCGGATGTAATTGTTCTGGCCGGTTTTTTATGGCTATTCCCTTCAAAAATATTAAAAAAATTTCCAAACCGGGTAATTAACCTTCATCCGGCCTTGCTTCCAAAATATGGAGGAAAAGGGATGTTTGGAGAACAGGTCCATAAATCGGTAATTGAAAATAAAGAAAAAAATACCGGAATTACTATTCATTACGTCAATGAAAATTATGATGACGGGAAAATAATTTTTCAAACTTCAATCCCTGTAATCCCGTACGAAACTCCCTCGGGATTGGCAGAGAAAATTCACGAGTTGGAATACCTGCATTTTCCGAAAGTTATTGAAAACATCCTAAAAACCCCTCCTGTTGAATAATCCACAAGTTCACATTTACACAGATGGCGCAGCAAGGGGAAATCCCGGACCCGGAGGTTACGGTGTAGTGATGGAATGGGTTGGCAAAGCCTATAAAAAAGAATTTTCTAAAGGCTTTAAGCATACAACCAACAACCGCATGGAACTGCTTGCGGTTATAGATGCATTGAAAAAACTTAAAAATCCCGGTACGCAGGTTCTGGTTTTTACAGATTCTAAATATGTAGTTGACTCTGTAAAAAAAGGTTGGGTTTTCGGTTGGGAAAAAAAAGCGTTTAAGGAAAGGAAAAATGCCGATTTGTGGAAAGATTTCCTGATTGAATATCGCAAATATGATGTTGATTTTAAATGGATAAGAGGTCATAACAACCATATTCAAAATGAACGATGCGACGTTCTTGCCGTAGAAGCTTCAAAACAACCCCGATTATTGATAGATCAAGGTTTTGAGCAGGTGTAAAAGCCTCTAATTTCAGTACATGTAAAAATCCCAAATTACTCAATCTCTTGTAAAACAAAACGTATATTTGCACCAAATTTTTTAAATAAAATTATGAGCAAATTATTGATAGTAGGTACTGTAGCCTTCGATGCAATTGAAACCCCTTTTGGTAAAACCGATAAAATTCTGGGAGGTGCCGCCACTTATATTGGCTTATCTTCTTCACAATTTAATATTGACAATGCCATAGTTTCGGTTGTTGGAGATGATTTTCCGGAAGAACACCTTTCTTTACTGACCAAAAACGGCATTAATATTGAAGGAATAGAAATTGTAAAAGGAGGAAAAACCTTCTTTTGGAGCGGGAAGTACCACAACGATCTAAATTCGCGGGACACACTGGAAACCCAATTAAATGTTTTGGCAGATTTTAATCCTGTGGTGCCTAAGGATTATCTGGATGCAGATATTGTGATGTTGGGCAACCTTCATCCTATGGTACAATTAAGCGTACTTGAACAAATAAAAAAGCCAAAATTGACAGTACTGGATACCATGAATTTTTGGATGGACAATGCATTGGATGATCTTTTAAAAGTGATCGCAAAAGTGGATGTAATTACCATTAATGATGAAGAAGCACGCCAGCTTTCCGGGGAACATTCTTTGTTAAAATCTGCGAAAAAAATTGCGAAGATGGGACCCAAATATGTAGTGATCAAAAAAGGAGAACACGGGGCACTATTGTTCTACAAAGATCAAATCTTCTTTGCTCCCGCACTTCCGCTGGAAGAAGTTTTTGACCCTACGGGAGCAGGAGACACCTTTGCAGGAGGATTTACCGGTTATTTAACCCAAAACCAGGATCTTACTTTTGAAAATATGAAAAATGCGGTAATCTATGGTTCCAATTTAGCCTCCTTTTGTGTTGAAAAATTTGGGACAGAAAGAATGGAAAACCTGAGCAAAGATGAAATTGATTCGAGATTGCAGGAATTTAAGAGCTTAACACAATTTGACATAGAATTAAGGCCAACCAAAGCCCTGTAATTTCAGGGTTTTGGTTTTTGATTCAAAGATTTTTTTAACCCTATTGAAGCCGAAAGGTAATTATTATGAGTGATGCTTTAAAACATGAGTGTGGAATTGCACTTATCCGACTTTTAAAACCATTGGAATTCTACAAAGAAAAATATGGCACGGCATTTTATGGCGTAAATAAGATGTACCTCCTCATGGAGAAGCAACACAACCGTGGCCAGGATGGTGCCGGGTTTGCCAGCATTAAACTGGATACAGCAGCTGGCGACAGATATATAAGCCGGTTACGTTCCAATGCTGCTCAACCTATTCAGGATATATTCCAACAGATAAATGAGCGGATTAATACCGAAATCGCTGAGAATCCGGAATATGCCCAGGATGTGGCACTTCAAAAAAAGAACATTCCTTATATAGGAGAATTGTTATTGGGCCACGTACGCTACGGGACTTTTGGAAAAAACAGCATTGAAAGTGTGCATCCGTTTTTACGGCAAAATAACTGGATGCATCGAAATCTGATTGTAGCCGGGAATTTTAATATGACCAACTCTGTCCAATTGTTCAACAATTTAGTAGAATTAGGACAACATCCAAAGGAAAATACAGACACGGTTACTGTTATGGAAAAAATAGGACATTTTCTGGATGACGAAGTTAGGAAACTATATAAAAAGCTTAAAAAAGAAGGCTTCTCAAAAGTTTCGGCTTCCCCTGAAATTGGCGAAAGGTTAAAAGTGGCAAAAATTTTGCGAAAATCGGCAAAAAACTGGGATGGCGGTTATGCAATGGTAGGATTGTTTGGACACGGAGATTCCTTCGTGCTAAGAGATCCTTCCGGAATTCGTCCGGCATATTATTATCAGGATGATGAAGTGGTGGTTGTAGCTTCAGAGCGGCCTGTTATTCAAACCGTTTTCAATGTTCCTTTTGAGAAGGTTCTGGAATTACCGCCGGGACACGCCATTATCACAAAGAAAAATGGAAAAGTTTCCATTGACGAGATTTTACAACCATTAGAGCGCAAAGCCTGTTCTTTTGAACGCATCTATTTTTCCCGCGGAAGTGATGCCGAAATATATAAAGAGCGAAAAATGTTGGGTAGACTATTGATGCCTGAAGTATTAAAATCTATTGGCCACGATACTCTGAACACCGTCTTTTCTTATATCCCAAATACTGCAGAAACTTCGTTCTACGGAATGGTGGAAGCTGCTCAGGATGAATTGAATGCCCAGAAGAATAGGGCCATTTTGGCTGAAAAAGAAACCTTGACCGATGCCCGGCTTAAGGAAATTCTGGACCTGCGTTTAAGAACGGAAAAAATTGCTATAAAAGATGTTAAATTAAGAACATTTATTACTGAAGACAGCAGTCGGGACGATTTGGTGGCACACGTTTACGATATTACCTACGGAGTTGTAAAACCCGAAGATAACCTTGTAATTATAGATGACAGCATTGTTAGGGGCACTACCCTTAAAAAGAGCATCATCAAAATGATGGACAGACTTAATCCAAAACAGTTGTTAGTAGTTTCCTCAGCACCTCAAATACGATATCCTGATTGTTACGGAATTGATATGGCCCGTTTAGAAAATTTGATCGCGTTTATGGCTGCTCTGGAATTGCTGAAAGAAACCAATCAATATCATATTGTAGAATCTGTTTATTTAAAATGTAAACAACAGGTAGATATGGAGGATAATGTGGTTCAAAACTTTGTAAAAGAGATCTACGAACCTTTTAGGGATCAGGAAATTTCAGATAAAATAGCAGAATTATTGAGTGAGCCGGATGTAAAAACCAAGGTAAAAATTATTTACCAAACTGTTGAAAATCTGCATAAAGCCTGTCCGAAAAACTTAGGAGATTGGTATTTTACAGGAGATTACCCCACTTTTGGAGGAAATCGGGTGGTTAACCGGGCTTTTATCAATTTTTATGAAGGAAATAAAGACAGGGCTTATTAGGCACCTTCTTACATTCAGATACTAAAAAATTACAAAATTGTGCAGTTCAACTAATTTCTGTGCACTTCATCTAAAAGTATTTGTGTGATCTTAGTTTTTGTTTACATTAGCAAAGCCATAGCATAAGTAGGTTAAGTTAATGGTAGATTTGGGGCAAAAAAAGGTGGATTCTTATCCGCCTTTTTTTATG
>JBBRGD010000054.1:0-8946 GCA_038241065.1 Flavobacteriales bacterium | reverse complement strand
TATACGAGCCAAAATTCAGTTTGTATGAATTTTGCTTCTCTACCATTTCAGTTGTGTCACCATCTTGGTCGGCATCAGAAGCATCGGCAACAAGATTTGTGTAATAAAGGGTGATTCCGGCTTCTGGATCGATTTTAGGATCGAAATTAAGTAGTAACATTGTGCCATTGCCATTTACAGCTTCTGCTTCAAAATACAAGCCCCTGATAAAATTCCTGAAATTGTTGTTATTTGACAATTCAATTGATCCTTGTTTATCAATTATATTTTCCTTGAAAAATGGAATAGACAAATTAACCCTCAAGCGAGGTTTTGCCCGAATAGTATCTATTTCGCCATTTATATTTTCTTCCATAAAAACTACTTCCCGGGCAGAAGGTTTAAGCGACTCATTAACATATAAAGGATCTCCAATCAGGTTGCTTTTAAATAAAGGACCCTGATCTGAATAATATCTTTGTCGGGTTTCAAAATTGGCCTCGGGATTAAAATCATTTAAGAAAAAATTCGAACGACTTATTTTCAGTTTGAAAGGCATGTTCCCATAAACCGAATCAAGTTTATAAACAGGATTGCCAAGATCATTCAGTTCTATTTGTGTATTAAAATAAGGCAGGGTCAAAACAACGCTGTCCAAAATTGGTTCTGTTCCAAACAGAGGGTTATTTGTTGACAATGATAGTTGGGTAAGCACATTTGCAATTTGTTGTCCATATACAGGATCGCTATAAACTCCCAAAAGATTGGAAGGCAGGTTATTGGTTTGTACTCCACCAATGTTTTTACTGTATGCAACAACTTTTGCATCATATTGCGGCAAAGAATCAAATTGGCCGCCAATTAGTTGCCCTCCAATGGTATTAAAATCATCATCGCAGGAAATAAATGCTGAAACCATAAGCAATGCTAAAGTTATATAGCTCAATCTTTTCAAAAATATCATTCGGTGTGGGTTACTTATTGTGATAAAACTTGGGTGCTGTAAAATTCCTTGTAGGCCGGGGAAAATTCTTCCGGAGACTTATAATCTAATACAGGTTTTTCCTGTTTGCTCAAATATTTCGTCAATTCATCGGGGATATCATCTCCGCCTACAATAATTGCATCAGAATTGTCGATGGCAGTTTTCATAATATTGACATAGCTTGGTTTCTTGAGATGTTTTACATTTTCCTCTTCCAAACCGTCAAAAAGCACTTTTTTATACATGTTCTTATCTAACGTATCTTCGAAACTTTGATTGTACACGGAAGTCACAATTTTTGAATCAGAAAACAAAGGTTCATTTCCGTAATAATTCCTGAGATAAAGTGGCAATAAAGAAGAAAGCCAACCGTGAACGTGAATTATATCCGGAGCCCAATTCAATTTTTTAACCGTTTCAATGACGCCTTTAGCAAAGAAAATTGCGCGTTCGTCATTATCCGGGAACATATTCCCATCTTCATCTGTTAAGGTTGCCTTTCTTTTAAAATAATCTTCATTATCAATAAAGTAGACCTGCATCCGTTCTTTGGGAATGGAGGCCACTTTAATAATTAGTGGCATATCCAGGTCATCTATCACCAGATTCATTCCTGATAAACGTATAACTTCGTGCAGTTGGTGCCGCCTTTCATTTATATTTCCGAATCGTGGCATAAAAATTCGAATCTGACCTCCCAAGCCGTTTACCATTCTGGCAGCTTCAAATGATGTAGATGATATCTCGGTTTCGGGCAGGTAAGGTATTACTTCAGATGATACGTACAATATCCTCTTATCTCTCATAACTATTTTGCTTTTGCGACTAAAAAACATGCAAAATTACAAAAATTTATGCAGTTTGCCAGTAATATCTTAAGTTTGCACGCTGTTAATATTATAATAAAATGCAGATTATAAAAGAAAAGGACCAGTTAAATACCTGGGTAGCAAGAATAAAACACGAAGGAGGCATCATTGGGTTAGTTCCAACAATGGGGGCTTTACATGAGGGTCATCTCTCTTTAATAAGGCAGGCGGCCTCTGTTAGTGACTGGGTGGTGGTAAGTATTTTTATCAATCCGACACAATTTGACAAGCCTTCAGATTTACAAAACTACCCACAAACTTTAGATGAAGATATTGCATTATTAAAGGAATTGAACTTAAATATTGTTGTATTTTCCCCAATTGCATCTGAATTATATGACGATAAAATTGAAGCTGAACATTTTGAATTTGACGGAGTGGAGCTGGAAATGGAAGGAAAATACAGATTCGGACATTTTGACGGGGTGGGAACTGTTGTAAAAAAACTGTTTGAGTTAATAAAACCGGAAAAAGCATTTTTTGGAGAAAAAGATTTCCAGCAGCTTCAGATCATTAAGAAATTAATCGAAAAGACCGGGCTGCCGGTAGAAATAATAGGTTGTCCTATTCACAGGGAATCCAGCGGTTTGGCAAGAAGTTCAAGAAATGAACGACTAAGTGATGAAATGCGGCAGAAGGCTTCATTTATTTATCAAACCCTTTTAAAAGCAAAAGAGAAATTTGGCACAGAAAGTGCAAAACAAATAAGCGATTGGGTTGAAAATGAATTTAAAATACATCCATTTTTGAAACTGGAATATTTTGAAATCGCTGACAGCAATTCGCTTAAAACAGTTGAAAACAAACAGTTAGATACTCCTAACCGTGCTTTTATAGCTGTATATGCAGGAGAAGTTAGGCTAATTGATAATATTGCCTTAAATTATTAAATTTACAGTATGCAAATTCACGTAGTTAAATCAAAAATTCACCGCGTAAAATGTACCGGAGCTAACCTGAATTACATCGGCAGCATAACCATTGATCAGGATTTGATGGATGCCGCCAATATTATTGAAGGAGAAAAAGTGCAAATTGTAGATAACAACAACGGCGAACGCCTGGAAACCTATGCCATTCCGGGTCCAAGGAATTCTGGTGAGATCACGATTAATGGTGCAGCAGCACATAAGGTTAATAAGGGTGACGTTTTGATCCTTATCACCTATGCCATCATGGATATTGAAGAAGCCAAACTTTTTAAACCTGCATTGGTTTTCCCTAATGAAGAAAATAATCTCTTGAACTAATTTTTGAAAAAAACCACCAAAAAAGTCCTGAAAATTATTCTCCCCTTATTTTTGGGAGTTTTTTTGATTTGGTATTCCACTAAAAGCGCCACTCCTCAAGAAAGACGGGAGCTTTTATCAAACATCACCTCAGCCCATCCCGGATGGGTTTTGCTATCTATGCTTTTCGGATTATTATCTCATCTTTCCCGAGCCTATCGCTGGAAATTTTTATTGGAACCTTTGGGCTGTAAACCGCGATTCCTAAACAGTTTTATGGCTGTAATGGTCGCTTATCTGGCAAATTTCGGGATCCCAAGATCCGGAGAAGTGCTCAGGGCCGTAACCATTTCAAGTTATGAGAAAATTCCCTTTGAAAAAGCTTTCGGAACTATTATTTCAGAGAGGATTGCCGATTTTATTATGCTTCTGCTCGTTATAAGCCTTGCCTTACTTCTGCAAACAGAGTATCTCCTCGACTATTTTGAAGAAAACAATATAAACCCCTTCTTTACAATTGCCGCACTATTTGGTTTACTCTCCATTGGAATCCTCATATTAAAACAAATAAAAAAATCCAAAAGAGGAATTTTGCTGAAGGTTAAAATTTTCGCAAAAGGATTGTTGGAAGGAATGCGAAGTATCCTAAAAATGAAACAAAAAGTCGCCTTTCTGTTCCATACACTATTTATTTGGGGGATGTATCTCTCGATGTTCTCTATTCTCATTTTTACGGTGCCGGCAACATCTTCCCTTCCTTTTGGAGTTATAATAGTAGCATTTGTAGTAGGTTCCTTTGCCATTTCGGCAACTAATGGCGGAATTGGGGTTTATCCCATCGCAATTGGTGCCAGTCTGATGCTTTTTGGGATCAGTAAAGAAGCCGGCGAAGCCTTTGGCTGGATAACATGGGGCACCCAAACTCTCCTGGTGATCATTATAGGTGGACTTTCCTTCCTTTTCCTTCCTATTTTAAACCGTCAAAAATAATTACTACATTGTGTATAGCTAACTAAACCTTAACCTATGCATAAAAAATTACTTTTCCTGTTTATTTTGATTGTTCCAAACCTGATTATTGGACAAATTATTTATAAAAACCTCAAATCTTCTAAATTAGGAGAAGAAAGGCAATTGAAAATCCAGCTCCCCAGAAATTACGATCAGAATAAAGAAAAAAAATATCCGATTTTGGTGGTTCTTGACGGAGATTATCTATTTGAACCGGTTGCCGGTAATGTTGATTATTACTCTTATTGGGAAGATATTCCTGAAATGATCGTGGTAGGGATTAATCAGTCAACTTCCCGGGAATCAGATTCATTTTATGACGAGTATACATTTTTGCCTGCCGGTACCGGAGCTTCTTTTTTTGAATTTATCGGTATGGAATTAATACCATTTCTCGAATCCAATTACCGGACGGCACCTTTCAGGGTAATAATGGGTCATGATTACACCTCAAATTTCATCAATTATTATCTCTTCAAAGAAAATCCACTGTTTCAGGGTTACATAAATTTAAGTCCGGATCTGGCTCCTGAAATTGAAACCCGGATTTTCAATTCACTTCAGAAATCGCCTAATCCAATCTGGTATTACCTAGCAACTTCTACAGAGGATATTTCGGCACTAAAAGCGGAGATTCTAAATTTTGATGGCCAATTAAAAAAAATAGACAATAAAAATATCCATTATAATTTCGACAATTTTAAGGACGCCTCACATTATACTCTTGTAGGAAATGCTATCCCGAAGGCTATAGAACAAATTTTTGAAACATACCGTCCAATTTCAGTTCAGGACTACAACAGTGTGCTCCTGCAAACTTCGGTTTCTTCCTTCGATTACCTGGTTGAAAAATATAAAAACATACTTATACTCTTTGGAATTGACAAGCAAATAAGGATAAACGACTTTATGGCTGTGTATAATGCCATGGAAAAAACAAAAAATTGGGAGCAAATGAAAGATCTCTCAAAACTTGCCGCAAAAAATTATCCAAAAACAATGCTCGCTACTTATTTTGAAGCTCGTTATGAAGAGGAAACAGGAAATCCCAAAAAAGCGATGAGGATATACCAAAATGCTTACGGACAAGATCCTATTTTATTTTTAAACATAGACTTCATGCTTGAAAAAGCGCAACAAATCAAAGTAGATTTTAATTATTAAATCATTTTAAAAACACATTCTT
Organism: Flavobacteriales bacterium; assembly: GCA_038241065.1. Taxonomy (GTDB): domain Bacteria; phylum Bacteroidota; class Bacteroidia; order Flavobacteriales; family Flavobacteriaceae; genus Gillisia. The sequence continues at coordinate 3,687 of JBBRGD010000054.1, read as the reverse complement.
AAACCCGTTTTTCAAATTTATGGCCAAATCAAAAACTACCTTTTTCTGTCAAAATTGCGGCGCGCAACATTCAAAATGGCAAGGTCAATGTGCATCCTGCAAAGAATGGAACACCATCGTAGAGGAGGTCTTACAAAAACCCGATCAAAAAGACTGGAAAATTCAAGATTCACGGGAGGTGAAGAGAACGGCCAAACCCCTTAAAATTTCGGAAATCGAGATGGGTTCTGAACCCAGGTTAAACACCAACAACGTTGAACTGGACAGGGTTCTTGGCGGTGGAATTGTTCCAGGTTCACTAATACTTCTGGGCGGGGAACCGGGAATAGGAAAAAGTACCCTGCTCTTACAGATTTCATTGAATCTAAAGCAGAAAACCCTATATGTATCCGGGGAGGAAAGTCAGCAACAAATAAAAATGCGGGCAGAACGCATCAATCCAAACCCTGCCAACTGCTATATTTTGACTGAGACCAAAACCCAAAACATCTTTAAACAAATAGAAGCGCTAAAACCTGAAATTGTAATTATAGATTCCATTCAAACTTTGCACAGCGATTATATTGAGAGTTCTCCGGGAAGTATTTCCCAAGTTAGGGAATGCACCTCAGAACTTATAAAATTTGCCAAAGAAACCGGCGTTCCAGTGATCCTGATAGGTCATATCACAAAAGACGGAAGTATTGCCGGGCCGAAAATCCTGGAACATATGGTGGATACCGTTTTACAATTTGAAGGAGACCGAAACCACGTGTACCGCATCCTACGGGCCAAAAAGAACAGGTTTGGATCTACTCATGAACTGGGTATTTACGAGATGTTAGGCAGCGGATTACGTGAAGTTTCAAACCCTTCTGAAATTCTGATCTCAAAGAATGACGAAGGCCTGAGCGGAACCGCAATAGCAGCTACCCTGGAAGGCGTTCGCCCATTGATGATAGAAATACAGGCATTGGTAAGTTCTGCCGTTTACGGAACTCCTCAACGATCAACAACCGGTTACAATGCCAAACGACTCAATATGTTGCTGGCCGTTTTAGAGAAACGGGCAGGCTTCCGTTTGGGAGCCAAAGATGTGTTTTTAAATATTACCGGCGGAATTTCAGTTGACGATCCCGCTATAGATCTGGCTGTAATTGCCGCAATCCTGTCCTCAAACGAGGATATCTCAATTGAAAAAGATATTTGTTTTGCTGCTGAAGTTGGATTGGCAGGAGAAATCCGTCCAATTCCCAGGGTGGAACAGCGCATCATGGAAGCTGAAAAATTGGGATTTGCCACCATCATGATCTCAAAACAATCCAAGCTTCCAAAGAACAATTATATCATAAAAATTCAAAAAGTTGCAAGGATTGAAGATGTGGTGAGTTATCTCTTCAGCTAAACATGGCATAATTCCTGCTAAATCAAGGGAGAAAAGAACACGAATGATGCAACGATTGATCAAATTTTTCCTGATTTTAATTATAGCCCTTTCAACAGGCTGTTCCAATTTGAACAAAGCAACAGACCTTATTACAAACCCTTCGGCCAAAGAACGCTATCAGAGGGATTTTGAGATTTCAGATGAATTATTTCAAATTTGGGAAAACCAGGTACAGCTGGCTATAAATGACAGTGTGAAAATTGAACTTCCATATCTTGCTGCCGGACATTTTAAACCACGTAGTTTTCACATATTTTCATACAACCTCAATTTAAAACTTGGTGAAAAATTAGATGTGGCAGTTGAAACAGATACTTTGCCCAGTATGGTTTTCATTGAATTATATCACCGCCAAAATGATTCCCTGAGTACTTATGAAATGGTAGCAAATTCTGATTATGACAGTAACACCTTAAGCCTGGAAATTGAACAATCGGGTACTTTTAAAGTAATTATTCAGCCGGAAATAGAAGCTTCGACTCCTTTTAGAATCAAAATAAAAACAACGCCTGTTTACAGGTTCCCTGTAGCAGGAGGAAGGAATACCAATATCCAGAGTTTTTGGGGTGCCACTAGAGATGGAGGAAGAAGAAGCCACGAAGGTGTTGACATTTTTGCTCCCCGGGGAACTCCCGTTATTGCGGTTACCGACGGGCAAATATCTTCTGCAGGAGTAAAAGGCCTGGGAGGGAAACAAGTGTGGCTTAGGGACCAAAAACGGGGACAATCGCTTTACTATGCCCATTTGGATAGTATAGCACCCTTGGGAAACAGCCGGGTTAAAACTGGTGATACTTTAGGGTTTGTGGGAAATACGGGGAATGCAAGGACCACTGCACCTCACCTGCATTTTGGAATTTACAAAGGCTATCGCGGCGCAATTGACCCCTTACATTTTGTATTTCAACTGGATGATCCCAATTTTGAACCCGCAGGTAAAATTCCTGAAACTTTAAAGCTTGTTACAAAATCTACCGCCAATCTTCGAGATCAACCTACTACCAGAAATTCTCAAATCATTGGGAACATTTCGGCACAGGATACGTTACAATTTCTAGGAAAATCAAACGAGTGGTACCATATTCGTACCTCTGGAAATCAGGCTGCATTTATTCATGAAAGTTTGGTACTTCCTTTATAATCAAGGCGCAGGATTCGGAATGGTTTCGTGAACCTCGTTTATCTCTTTAATTACCTCTTCTGAAAGTTGAATATCAATACTCCCAATATTCTCTGAAAGCTGTTCCATTGAAGTAGCGCCAATAATGGTGCTGGTTACAAAAGGCTGCATCTCTACAAATGCCAGCGCCATTTGAGCAGGACGTAAATTGTGTTTTTTAGCAATTTCACAATACTTGAAAGTTGCCTCTGTAGCCTGGCCATTGGAATATCGGCTGTACTGAGGAAACAAGGTGAGCCGGGCATTGGCAGGTTTCTTATTTAAATATTTTCCGCTAAGCGTTCCCATTCCCAGTGGAGAATAAGGGAATAAACCGATGTTCTCACGGTGATAAATTTCGGTAAGCCCTATTTCATCTTTTCTGTTCAGCAAACTATATGGGTTTTGAACCGTGCTTATTTTTGGAGCACCATTTCGGGCCTCCTCCGCGCATCGCATTACTCCATAAGGTGATTCGTTGGAAAGCCCGATATGCCTTATTTTTCCGGCCTTTATAAATTCGTTTAAATGAAACAAAACCTCCTTAAAATTATCCTCCCATTCTTCTTCAGTATCGTGAAGATATCCCCGTTGTCCAAAAAAATTAGATTTGCGCTCCGGCCAATGCAACTGGTATAAATCCAGATAATCTGTTTGAAGGCGGGTCAGACTACTATTTATAGCTTCGGTTAAAGCTTCCTTGCTAAATCTTGGATTCGGGCGGATATGAGCCACCGCTTTTCCCGGGCCGGCAATTTTTGAAGCCAATATTATTTTATCCCTGTTTCCGGTTCTTCTTAACCAGCTTCCAATAATTTTCTCGGTACTGCCTTGGGTTTCCTTTCGTGCGGGAATAGAATACATTTCTGCAGTATCAATAAAATTAATTCCCTGCTCTAGTGCATAATCCATTTGTTGATGGCCTTCAGCTTCAGTATTTTGCTGGCCCCAGGTCATAGAACCTAAACAAATTTTACTTACTTCAACATCGGTATTTGGTAATTTGGTGTATTTCATCTAAAAAAATATAATTCAAAAATTATTCTCAAAAGTTACAATGATTGGACAAGGTTATAAAAATTTTTTTTCATTGAACCTGATT
>JBBRGD010000053.1:0-9058 GCA_038241065.1 Flavobacteriales bacterium | reverse complement strand
TAAAAAGAAGGAATCCAATCAAAAAAAGATCAGGATGATGGTGCATATCGGGTTTACACTGCTTATGTTTTTGGTTATCATATTGTTCAATGAATTGAACGATAGCAGTGTGGTAAGTGCGGTTTTTAAAGTTGCCGGGTTCACTTATGGCCCGTTACTGGGCTTATTTTTATACGGATTGATCTCAAATCGACCGGTGAATGATAAATGGGTTCCGCTAGTTTGTATTTTGGCTCCAATAATTTCGATTATTCTCAATTTTAATTCTGAAAGCTGGTTTAATGGATATCAATTCGGATTTGAAATTTTATTGGTCAATGCTGCATTGACCTGTTTGGGAATGCGGATCTTGTATAAAAGCGAACCGGGTTTCTTATAAGCTTCCAGGCCATCCTGAAAAGAGGAGAGAAAGGAAAGAGGAAAGAGGAAAGAATGAAGAGAGAACAGTATAAAATATAGAAAAAGAAAAATATTAGTGCATTCGTGGCTAAAAAAAACAGAATCAAGAAACGTACAACCTTATTTAGGCACTTTCAACAGAAAACAGAAAACAGAAAACAGAAAATATGCTATTATGAAGTTGAAGTTTTACACATTCGATCTGGAACTTAAAAACACCTTTACCATTTCACACGGTTCAAGGAATTTTCAAAAAACCCTGATAGTAGCATTATCTGACGGAACTTCTACCGGCTACGGGGAAGCTGCGGCAACCTCTTATTACGGGGTTTCCGTGGAGGCAATGATCGCTTCCATAAAAGAAATTGAGCCCCTTATTGAAAAAAATATACATCTGCAGCCGGAGCAATTGTGGGAGATCACTTTTCCTCATTTAAAAAACAATCCCTTTGCGCAATGTGCCCTGGATATGGCGATGCACGATCTTCATGGAAAAAGAAAATGTCTTCCTCTTTACAAATTGTGGGGCCTGGATCTTAAAAATATCCCATTGACAAATTATACCATCGGAATTGATACGGTGGAAAAAATGATCCAAAAGATAGAGGAATTTCCCTGGCCTTTGTATAAGATAAAGCTTGGAACAAAAGAAGATGTAAAAATCATCACCGAACTTCGCAAACATACAAAATCCGTGTTTAGGGTAGATGCCAATGGAGCGTGGAGCGCTTCAGAAGCGATTAAAAATTCAGTTGAACTAAAAGATTTGAATGTCGAGTTTATCGAGCAACCTTTACCTCCAGATGATCTTGAAGGAATGGCTGAGGTTTATAAAAATTCGGTTTTGCCTGTAATTGCAGATGAAAGTTGTTTAGTTGAACAGGATGTTGTAAAATGCAGGGATTATTTCCACGGAATTAATATTAAACTCACCAAATGTGCAGGGATTACTCCTGCCAGACGGATGATCGCTGAGGCAAAAAATCTCGGAATGAAAGTGATGATGGGGTGTATGACTGAATCTACCGTAGGAATTTCGGCAATTGCCCAATTGTTGCCTTCATTGGATTATGTAGATATGGATGGAGCCTTGTTGTTGAAAAATGATATTGCCGATGGCGTAAAAGTGTACGATGAAAAAGTGCATTTTCCCAATAGAAATGGGACCGGAGCAAAATTGTTTCAAGTTAATTAGATTTAGGCAATGAAGAATTCTCGCCGGTAAATAAAAAAGCTCAAATGAATTCTTAAACATATAGGATAATGAACTTACGAAAATTTGGAAATACAGACTTATTGGTAAGCGAAATTGGATTTGGAGCCTGGGCAATCGGCGGGGGCACTATGGTGGGAGATACTGCCATAGGTTGGGGCAATGCAGATGATGCCACCTCAAAAAAGGCAATTCACAAAGCTTTGGAGCTCGGCATCAATTTTTTTGATACAGCTGATATCTATGGACTCGGTCATTCAGAAAAATTGATTGGCGCTACTATTGGCAATAGAAATGATGTGGTAATTGCAACAAAAGTGGGAAATGTGTCCAGGAATGATCAATTTACTGTTGATTATTCTAAAGAATATATCCTGAAAGCCTGTGAGGCAAGCCTAAAAAGGCTAAAAAGGGAAACTATAGATTATTACCAGCTACATACCGCCAAATTGCCTCATTTACAGCAAGGGGAATGTATTGAAGCTATGCAGTTGTTGCAAAAACAGGGGAAAATCAGATCTTGGGGTTTGTCATTGAATACCTATGATCCCAACCCAGAGGCAAATAACCTTATGGATAATCATTTTGGAAGTGGCTTTCAGTTGGTTCTGAATATCTTGAATCAAAATGCCATTCCCCTCGTGAAAAAAGCTTCTGCCTTGGGATATGGCATTATAGCCCGTATGCCACTACAATTTGGACTGCTTACAGGTAAATTTGATTCTGGCGGGAATTTCCCTTTGAACGATCATCGTAAAAATAGGTTAACAAAAGAAGTGATTGATGCCTATAAGCTTTCCATGAAGTCCGTTTGGCTACTTTGCAATAAATACAATATAACAAAAACGGAACTGGCATTAAGTTATGTTCTGGGTTATCCCGAAATATCAACCGTTATCCCAGGCATAAGAACAATTGAACATGTGGAAAAAAACACACAGGGATTAACAAAATTGGACAAAGATGATATGAACCTCATAGAAAATACCAACTTTGATGATGTTATGGAAATAATTAGGAAACAAGGCTGAAATCTCCTTTACTAAAGCACAAAAAATCCACAGGAGATATTAAATTTTCGATTATTTATAGCTGGTAATCTTACCTTTAATAAAAATTAAAATGAACAAAATGAAAGATCTTCTCAAAAAAATAATCTTGATCAGCCTTGTAGCATTGATTGTTGGAGCTTGCAAAAATTCAGAAAAGGAAAACAAATCTTTAAACGATTCTCAGGAAATTATTGCTGAAGTTTCTAAGGAATACGCTCCCGACAAAAGGGTCGCGCTATTTAATGTGAAAGCCGAAGAAAATGAAGGCAAATTAGTCTTGAAAGGTGAATCAAATCTGCCTGAAGCAGTTAACAGTCTAAAGTTGAAATTGGAGAAAAAACAAATCGCTTATACTGATAGTATTAAACTGTTGCCAGAGGAAGGGATGAAAGAAACCCAAAATGCGCTAGTTAAGATATCGGTAGCCAATTTGCGTTCAAATCCCGCACATTCAGCCGAACTGGCCACACAGGCCACAATGGGCACCCCGTTGAAGATCTTCAAAAAAGAGGGCTCATGGTATTTGGTGCAAACTCCCGATAAATATCTTGCCTGGGTTGATGATGGCGGATTGGAGCCCCTTACCGACGAGAAATTCGAGACCTGGCGAGCAACTCCAAAATTGATCTATACCAAAGCCTTCGGTTTCTCCTATAAAGAAGCCCGTTTAGATTCTCAGGAAGTTTCCGATTTGGTCGCAGGAAGCATTATGGAGCTTTTAGGGGAACGAAATCAATTTTATGAGGTTAGATATCCCAACGGGGAAAAAGCCTTTGTAGAAAAGAATGCTGCACAGCCTTACAGGGAATGGATTGCTGCATTGAACCCTTCTGGAGAAAATTTGATTAAAACATCTAAATCTTTGATGGGATTGCCTTATCTGTGGGGCGGAACTTCCCCAAAAGGTGTGGATTGCAGCGGATACACAAAAACAATCTATTTTCTGAACGGGATCATTATTCCCAGGGATGCCTCCCAACAGGTTCATACCGGAAAACTGGTGGATTCAACAAGGAACTTTGAGAATTTAATTCCGGGAGATCTACTTTTCTTTGGTAGGGCCGCAACAGATAGCACTGCTGAAAGAGTAGTTCACGTGGGCATGTGGATTGGGAACAACCAGTTTATACATTCCAGCGGAAATGTACACGTCAGTACGTTTGATACTACCGAGACCGATTTTGATGAGGCCAATTACAACCGATACTTACGAACAAAAAGAATACTTAATAAAGAAGACAAAGCCTTGATATATCTTAAAAACACCGATCTTTTCACAACTTCTAAAGTTGAAGAAGTAAAAATGTAAACTTTTTATTGATACGTTAAAACCTCACAAATTTCTGAAACCTGTGAGGTTTTTATTTTTTTTAATACTTCCGTCTTAATCGACTCTTACTGATTAATCCTTCTTCCCCTTTAAAGAGAAATAACTTTTCTATTCCCTCAAAGTGGGCTGGTGGGCTTCTTTTCTGTAAATGTAGTAACCGCCACCTTTATCCCAACTGCAAAAAATTAAGGTGTTTTCATCTTCTGAAACGCCAATACCACGAGGTTCCGCACCGTTTACTTCCGGTAACTCCAGGGTCCACATTTGTTGTTTTTCTTCATTCCTGTAATGAAATGTGGAAGGGGAAATACCACTAGAACGAACCGCCAAGTAAATAGAATTTCCATTTACCTGTACCGCACTTGATCCTGCCAAAATACTGGAAATATCCTTTTCCTTTTTATAATCTCCTCCATTTTCACTGCTATACACCTGAATTTTTGGACTACCTGGATCTGGTAAATAAAGCATTTTCCCGTCTGGAGTCATATCAAAAGTGCGCGACAGATTTCGGTCTTTTAATTTAAGAGTCCGTAGCAGTTTAAAAGTTTCCCCTTGCTGTTTTAATACATAATTGGGGTCTTCTCCAAAAAGTGACATAGCATATATTTCACCATTTTCAGCTGCACGGGGAGATGTAATTGCACGCGCTCCCTCGGGTACTTCCCAAACAGCAATGCCTTTTCCGGTCTTCGCATCAATCTTAATTAACCTACGGTTAATTCCCGCTAAAATATTTCCATCTAAGTCCACACCAATTCCATTTACAGGGTGCAGGTTATAAACCTCGCCGCTTATTTCTACAGAAGTTAGCGGTGAAAAATCAACTTCTTCATTTTCAGTATTTTTAATGATCAATCCGCGGTTATAATCGGCCAGCCAGAGTTTTCCTTCTGCATCCCATTCTGCTCCGTAACCGGCACCTGAATCTTCAATTTTTCCTTTAAAAACATATTCCGGAGCGGGAATTTCAGCAAAATCGTCCAGGAGTTCCTCAGATTTCATTAGTTTAAATTCGGTGATTTCCGAAGAAGAAAAGTTGCTGCCATCACTTGCTATAACATGGTGATAAAACGTAACCCGTTCGCCTAATTCAGAATTTCCAAGAAGTTTAAACCATTCTTTTTCGGTCATTTTTAAGCCGGTTTCCCGACCGGTTTTTTTCTGAAAAATCAACTCAGAAAAATCCTCGTTATTTGAAAGCTGGTACACATAACTTACAAAATCACCGTTTTCATCAAAAGATTGCTTCCAATTCAATTCATATAGTGCCTCAATATTTCTAACAGCATAGGAATTTTTGGGATGATGGGAAGTGATTTCAACTGGCTCTGGCGCTTTATTTTGCTTAGGATAAAGCTGAGTCCTTAAACTTCCATTTTTGGTCTTAATTTGCAGGTAAAGGGCACCAATAGCCAAGTAATCTTCAATTTCTTCGGTGACTTTTATCTCACCTTCAAAATTTCCGCTTCCATTGCCGGAATCCTCTATTTTTAATTCCTTTAGAAGTTCACCGGTTTCCGTATGTCTTCCACGATAAATTCCTATCGTATTTTTTTCGGAAAACCGTGTTTTCAGGTTAAAATATTCGCCTGAAATATGCAGTTTATTTCCAATAATTTCAGCTTTAACGTGACCTATCCCTGAAACATCCTTGCCTTCACTATTGAATGAAGAAAGAAAACCTTTTACACTTTTTACTTTTTGAATATCCCTTCGCAAGATATAACCGTTTACACCAAACATCGCCGAGGGTAGTTTTTTTTCATCAAACAACGACATATCCGCAGCTCTCCCTTTTTTAATATTGTATGTACTGTAAATGATGGAATCTTTTTCCTCAAAAATGTCCATAATCGTAATGGTATTTACCGGTTTCTGGTTTTGCGTTAACCAAGCTCGCGGTCCTGAGCCAGCCGCGCCGGTATTTAACAGCTCCAATTCTCCGCGTTTTCCGGGATAATAAGCGTGCTGATGTCCGCTGATGTAAGTATGCACATTATATTTCTCAAGCAACTTTCGGAGTTTTTCCGGTTCTTCCAGCACATTTCCATTAGAATCACGCTCCTGAGCAACACTGTAAAGCGGCATATGACCCATTACAAAACGGAGTTTCGCGTTTTTCGCCTCAGGGGTTTGAAATTGCTCTTCCAGCCAATCCAGGTTTTCCCCGGTAATTTTTGAAGAAGAGGCTTCCCAGGAAACGAAAAAGATGTTATTGGCAACAAACGAATAATAATTTGGAAAATGCGAATCGTCTACAAAATCGAGTCTGGGCTTATTTTCATTTTTGTTCCAGAATTCTTTTGCAAAATTCCGTTCAACAGGGTAGGATCTGGGCCCATCATGATTTCCCAGGGTAAAGGCAAAGGGAATTTCAGCTTGTTTTAAAGGTTTTGCAATATGCGTATCAAAACCTTCCCACATTTTTTGTAACTGATCGGTTTTAGATATGCCCATTCCGGCCACCATATCGCCACCGCAAATTACCAGATCGGGTTGCCAGATTTTTGGTATTCTTTTTATAATGCTGTCCACCTGCCACTCATAATTTGCCGCGCCAAGGCCTGAATTAAGGTCAGATATTACCGCAATGCGAAAATCACCGCGTTTTGGAAGTTCCGGGAAATATTTTTTAGCTATCAATCTTATCGCATCTGCCGTAAATTTTCCTTCGGAAGTACCCATAATTTCAAGGGAATCTCTCGGGCCGATTTCAAAATTCCCAAGCAAATTCCATTTTCCTAAATTTTTCAGCGAATTTTGATCTAGGCTTATCGTATCGGTTTTTCCTTCAGAATGAAGGATATAATTTACCTCATTGGCATTTTCAGAAGTATTTACGGTAAACCATACGCCAAGTTGGTAAGAATTGCGCTCAATATCCTTAAATGTATAAAATGCTTTGTTGATTTTATTGGAAGTTGCGATGCGGGATGCACTTTCACCATAATAATTAACCTGGTTCCCGCTTTCCCAAATCCCCGTTTCCGAATAATTTTCGCTTTGTGTATCATAAATTATTGTTTTTGGCAGTTCTGAAGGTTGAATTTCAGAAATCACCAAAGCCCCCGCATTGTTTCGTAAACTGTTTCGGTTTCCACCAGTAATATCTGCAGGAATATTCACTACCTCATTGGCAGCTACCATTGCTGAAGAACCGCCGCCATCCAGGTTTACGGCTTCAACTGCACCGGTTTCTAGCATAAGCTGGGCGAGTTCAGGTAAAGTGACTCCTGCGCTAGCCTCTTGCCTGCCATCAACCACCATCATTATTAAAGTGTTTTTATCTTTATAGCCAATTGCGGTTCGGGGATGTCGCTGTAAGTGGCTGCCACCAAAACCTTCCTCGTTATCTGTGAGGTTTATCATTCCATTTTTTAGTAAAACAGGCCCCCCGCCCACACCCTGACTCACATTCCATATCTCAGAAGCTGAAGCCACATCTGGCAATTTATATTTCTTCGGCATTCCATCTTCTGTATCGGCCTTTACCCAAGTAATCTCAGGTTTTCCGTTTTGCATTCCAAACACTCCGCGGGTATTAACACCATTTGGGCCGGGCGCAATAACCTCTCCATCCTGTATAATTGCACTTACCGATGAATTTGCGGCGAAATATCCGCCGTTTATTGCTAGAATTCCATCCCCTCTATCGTAAGTTTCTTTTGTGGTTTCCCGGATAGTATTGCTCCCAATAGATCGTAATTTCAGGTTTTTATCGTTTAAATCTACCTCGGCATACGTTGCCCTAACGGGTTTTCCATCCGGTAATGTTCCCAGGGCATCAAAGATTTTTACCGACCCAGGTAGGTTGATATTCAAATCTTCCCGGGGTTCCCAGTTCAGTTTGATTTCCTGGGCAGATAGGGAGAAAATGTTAAGGATAAAAAGCAGGCTAAGACTTTTTATGTAATTCATTTTAATTGATTTTAAGAATTATATTACTTCTGAGAACCTTAATACATTAAATATTCAGCTCTTCGTGCATTGAAGAATTCCAGGTCCTTTTTCCATTTTTCAATGATTCTCTTTGGATTTTCCCCGGCTTCAAGAGCATTGCGAATTGCTGAGGTTTTTAAAAGTCCGTCCAATCGTTCCTCGCGCCATTCCAGCTCTTTCGGATATAGTTTTTGTAGTGCGTGAAGAATATAGATACCCGCTTCTACCGATTTAAATTTGTCCCTATCAGTTAAGATCAATTCCACCGCCGGTATTTCTTCATCCATAAATTTTGGTGGGTAGATTTCAATTCCATCCACCATTTTATTTGGTGTAAACTGCGAAGATTCAAAGTCAATTCCTTCAAGATTGTATGTTCTTAATTGGGCAATTAATTCTTCCGGATTTATCCAGGGAGCGGCAATATACTCGAATGGCTGTAGTGTGCCTCGACCTTCAGAAACATTGGTGCCTTCCAGTAAACATGTTGCCGGATAAAATGCCGCTGTAGTAAGGTTAAGCATATTTGGCGACGGCTTTATCCATGGCAGGCCGGTTTCATCATACCATTGTTTATGCGAATAATTTTTTAACGGTATTACGGTTAAACTCGCATAAGGCAAGTTTTTCTTTTTTCGTTCTTCATTAAACATAGTGGCAAGTTCGCCAACTGTCATTCCATGAGTAATGGGAAGGTTGTCAATTTGGGTTACGGGTTGATGGGGCTTGCCTATGGGTCCATCTATATAATTTCCTGAGATGGGGTTTGGACGGTCTAATACAATAAATGGAAAATTATTTTCGGCTGCGGCTTCCAGGGCTAAGAGCATTGTACTTATATAAGTATAAAAACGTACGCCAATATCCTGAATATCAAAAATTAGAACTTCTGTGTTTTCTAACATTTTAGGGCTGGGCTTTCTGTTTTTTCCGTAAAGTGAAATTATGGGAAGGCCAGTCTTGGTATCTTTGGAATCGCTAACCTGTGTGTCTTCCTCACCACGAATACCATGTTCAGGTCCAAATAGCGTTGTTAATTTAACTTTTGGGTTTTCGTATAATAAGTCTACCAGGTGTTTACCTTCCGGCAAAACCCCGGTATGATTAGTAATCAATCCTATT
>JBBRGD010000052.1:0-9067 GCA_038241065.1 Flavobacteriales bacterium | reverse complement strand
AAAACAGGTTTCCGTTTTTTCATTCAATTAAGGAAAGTTGAACACGTTTTTGCTGAACATCTACATCTACAACTGTTACCAATAGATGCTGACCCAATTTTACCACAGAATTTACATCGCTCACAAAATCATTAGCAAGTTTTGAGATATGTATCAAGCCACTTTCCTTTATCCCAACATCCACAAAACAGCCAAAATTGGTAATATTATTGACTATTCCCGGTAATTTCATCCCGCTGTGCAAATCCTGAATTGATTTTACCGAAGGATCAAATTGAAAATTACTGATCGTTTTTCGTGGATCGGCACCGGGTTTCTCCAGTTCCCTGATGATATCCTGAAGCGTTGGCAAGCCCATCTCATTATTGCAATAAGCGGGCAGGGAAAGGTTTTTTAAAACTTCTTTATTTCCTATAAGTTCGTTGAGTTTCAGCCTTTGATCCTTTGCGATTGTTTTTACCACATCATAACGCTCGGGATGAACAGCCGAGTTATCAAGAGGATTCTCACCGTTTTTGATTCGCAAAAAACCGGCGGCCTGTTCAAAAGCTTTTGCTCCTAACCGGGGGATTTTCAGCAATTCCTTTCTGTTTTTAAGGGTCCCATTCTCTTTTCTGTAATCGATTATATTTTGAGCAAGTCCGGGTCCAATTCCTGAAACATACGAAAGCAATTCCTTGCTGGCGGTATTTACATTCACGCCAATCCTGTTTACGCAACTCATAACCACAATGTCCAACTTGTTTTTAAGTTTAGCCTGGTCAACTTCGTGCTGGTACTGCCCTACTCCAATGGATTTTGCATCAATTTTCACCAATTCTGCCAAAGGATCACTTAATCTTCTGCCGATGGAAACCGCTCCTCTCACAGTTATATCATAATTGGGGAATTCTTCCCTTGCAATTTTAGATGCTGAATAAACTGATGCACCCGCCTCATTAACAACAAATACATCAATGTCACGATCTAAAGGAACTTTTTTAATAAAGAATTCGGTTTCCCGGGAAGCGGTTCCATTCCCAATGGAGATCGCCTCAATCTTATAAGCATTTACCAGGGATTTTACTTTTTTAATTGCCAACTCCATTTCCTTTTGTGGAGGATGGGGGTAGATAGTTTCATTGTGCAGCAAGGATCCGTTTTCATCCAGGCACACCAATTTACAACCAGATTTAAAGCCGGGATCCAGTGCAAGAATTCGTTTTCCTCCAAGGGGCGGCGCCATCAGCAATTGTTCTAAATTATTGGCAAAAACCAGGATCGCATCTTCATCCGCCTTTTTCTTGGCCTCGGCTAAAAATTCATTGGAAAATGAAGGTTTTAAAAGTCGTTTATAAACATCTTCAATGGCTTCAAAAATATATTTTGCAGCAGGATTCCTATCGTCTTTAATAATGATACGGGATATCAAATTCAAAGCCTGTTCCTTTTCAACTTCAATTTTAATTCTTAAAAACCCTTCCTTTTCGGCCCGATAAATTGCCAAAAACCGGTGTGACGGAATCCTTTTTAGCGGCTCGTTCCAGTCAAAATACTGTTTAAAATTCAGGGCTTTTTCGCTTTCTGCTTCCGTCTTGATCACTTTTGAGGAAATTTCGGCATGGCGAATAAAAAGCTGGCGGATCTTCTCACGAACCAAACTGTTTTCGTTGATCCATTCTGCAATTATATATTTTGAGCCTTCAATTGCGTCTTCAATTGATCTTATTTCCGAAGTTAAAAATCGTTTTGCAGCTGACTTGATATTTTCCTGATTTTGCGCCATCAGAATTTTTGCTAGAGGTTCCAAGCCGAATTCCCTTGCAGTATCTGCTTTTGTCTTTCTCTTTTTCTTAAATGGCAAATAAAGATCTTCAAGTTTTGTAAGCGTTACAAATTTTTCAATTTGCGATTTCAAGGCTTCAGTTAAAGCGCCTTGTTCCTCAATTGACTTTAATATGGTGGTTTTTCGCTTTTCCAAATCCTTAAAAAACCTGACAAGATCGGAAATTTGTTCAATCTCAACTTCATCTAAATTCCCGGTGAGTTCTTTCCTATATCTGGCAATGAATGGAATGGTTGCATCATCTGAAAGAAGCGCAATTGTATTTTGGATTGATTTTTCAGGAAACTTTACCTGCGACTTGACGAAATCTAATAATTTCAAATGAATTAGTTTTAAATTGATTTTTATTCGGAACAGAATACAAAGATACTTGTTCTAAAATTCCAAATTTCAAAAATTTAAAATTCAGGACAAAAACTTCTTACTTTGGACTTCAAATCTCAATCAAAATATCATTACACCTACCTTCCGGCAAAGGCAAATTAGTTGATATACATTATCAACATGCTTTTTTAAGCCACGAATGCACGAATAATTTTATAAAATATTTATCGGATGCTTTAGGGTTTTAAACAATAATTCCGGAACTAAATATTTTTTCCCGCTCCTGAAAGCTATCTGGATCGCAGATTTACGCAGTTAATTATCCTTTTTTTTAGTCTTTTTGTTCCCAGTTTACTTGATTATATAAGTTTTTTTCTCGGGGCCAATGCCTTTTAAAGTGAGTGATTTCCATTCCTTTGGCAGAATCTCATTTTTTTGTTCGATACCATTTTCGGTAATATGCAATCCTCCGAAACCAAATAGCACTACCTGGAGCATTCCACCGGCTCCGGTAGCAAAATAAGGATTCTCACTGGTGGCCGATTCTGCAAGAGCTCCAAAAGGAGCACGCTTATTAGGCTCATAACTTCTTTTAAAAAGCCTGTAAGCTTCTTTGGAATCGCCCAATCTGGCATACAAAATGGCAAATATTGATTGCCCCATAGCAGGACCCTCAGGAGAAAGTTTAGCCTCATAATATTCTAAATCCTTAAGAACATTTTCTCTTTCGGTTATTATATCCAATGGATAAGACAGCAAGTTCACATCTGCCTGCTTTATGATTTCTCCATCATAGTTTTGGTTTTCTTTTGTAGTTCCGTCAGGGAATTTTAAGATCACTATTTTTGAAGCAACTTCATTCCAAGCCGGATCTGCTGTTTCACCAACTTCTTTTGCGGCAAGAACAGCATAATTCAAGGCTGTTATTGCAGAACCATTTGTAAATGCATTATCGTCCACATTTGCAGCAAACTCATTTGCACCCACCACATTTTTAATGGAGTAACTTCCATCGGCATTTTTTGAAACCCGACTTACCCAATAATCGGCAATTTCTTTTAACATAGGGTAACCTCTTTAAACAATCCATTCTTTATTTTTGGAAACAAGATAATAATTCCAGCAGGCTATAGCTACATCAGCTGTTATATGGTGTTCAAAAGTTCCTGTAAGTGCCCAAGATGGTGTTGCTTCCTCCCCTGTATCATCACTTTCCCATGGAAACATAGCGCCTTTGTAACCGAAGTTAACAGCCTTTTGTTTTGCCTTCCCCAATCGGTCAGATCGGTAGTTTACCAGGGAACGTGAGATATCCTGATTCAGTACTAATAGAGGGGGAAACATCCAGAGTTCGGTATCCCAAAAAATATGTCCGTTATAATTTTGTGAAGACAGTCCCATTGGGGCAATACTCAAATTAGAATCACCTCTGGAGAATGCATATAAATGATATAGCGCCAAACGCACATCCAGCTGCGATTGTAAATCGCCTTCAATCACAATATCTCCTTCCCAAAGCTCTTCCCAAAGTTTTTTATGCTCATCGAGTAAATCCTTTCTTGGAGTTAATAAATTAAAAATAACGAAACGTTCCGATTCGGTTTGAGGATCTGCAAAATCCTGGGTGGAGGTTTCAGCTGCTGTCCAGGCAAACTCACTTTGCTGTCCCTTTTTTACTTTTCTTTCAAAAGACAACCTGTTATCATACTCAGAAACTTTATTATGCTTGAGTTCCGGGCGTTCATGTTCTCTTACGGAATTAATGTCATGCCATATAAAAGTTGCAGATGTGGCAACGATATGTTTTCCATACTGACTTTTAGCGAAGGTTTGCAAAATGGGCATGGTAGTTTCCAAATCCTTAAGTACCCTAAAAGTGCTGGTTGGATCCTGATATTCTTTCGGAGTTAAGATTTTTCCTGTAACTTTTATTTGAATATCTTTTTTTGCATCAACTTTAAAATCTATATAACTTGAATATTGCACGTTTCGCAATGCATATGTGGTATAGGTTACCTTTGCTTTGTCTTTAAAGTTGAAGGAAGTGGTAAAGGAAGCTTCCTTCATATTCAAGGTTTGCAACCAGTCTGAAATATTGTTTTCTGTAATTTTTTCCCCATCAATTTCCATTTCGAGGTTCCCGAAATTCATTCCCAACATAATTTTGGAAACGCCTAAAGGGGATTCCTTTTCATATACATTATTTAAAATAACCGAACGCACCTCAAAAGGTTTATCCTCCGGCAGTATCCCAATCCTGCCGTTTGCGACAACAATACCTGTATATTGCTCAACCTTTCCAGTAGATATTGTCCACCCATCTTCTTGGGATTGGCAAAAAAGAGTGTTGCAAAATGCAAGGATGAGAGCAAAGAGAGATTTTTTCATATTCGAATATTTGAAAATATTAAAAATAAATTTAAACGACAATTTATGAAAAATTAATGAAAACTATTTTTCGTGAGTAAGTATCTTAAGAATTTTTCAGTTTATTGAAATCACAATTAATTTTCGATCTTTAAATTTGAAGAAATGCTAAATCTTTTCTAACTACAAATCGAAGGAACAATTACCTTAAATCTAAAGGCATATAAATATCTGCCCGCCATTCAGCAGACTCAGCTCCCGTCCTAGGATTATCAAAATAGACCTCTAATGGAAGCGGATTTACATCAATATTTTCCCGTCGTGCTTTTTCATATAAGTCCAGCCACGCAAAGTGTGATTGCCTGTAATTTCCATTAAAAATAGCAAAAAGGGATTTTGAAGATACTATATGCTTCAGTTGGATTTCACCGGTTTCTTTTAAACTATTATTGAATTGAATAGGGAAACAAAAATCGAAAACAATTTCATTCTTGTCAATATTCCATTTTGTAACTTTGAGCAAGGGAGAGCCCTGAAGTTTTAAGTCATTATCTGAAAGATAAGATTCTATTGTATTAATGGTCGCCATCATTGCATTGGCTTTATTCTCTACCTTAGCTTTCGAAGTTATACAAACGCAATCAAATGCCGGGGATGTTGCGGTATCTTCCATCGTAATTTTATAAGCCTCTTGTCTGGCATTCAACATTTCATTAAATGCAGAAAAACGCTCTTTTAATTTGGCCAAATGACGGCTCCTTTTGAAAGGATTTAAAATTTCAAACCGGTTTTTGGTTTGATTCTCCCGGTCTAATGTAGGCACTACCACCTGGGTGACAGAATCATTCAAATATTCAAATTCCCATTCCATAAGCAGAGAATTTTTGATGTTTAGATCAACCTGCTGTAATATTCTGGAATATGGCTCTTTATTTATTACTTTGATATTTTGCAAGGTATCCGCAGGAGTGAAATTCTTCCAATTTAATATTTCCTGATACACTGTTGCGGGGCCATATTTTGCTTTAAACCGAAACTGATAATCGTATTCCTTAATAAAGAGATACCATATAGCTGCAATCAGAGCAACCGCAAGGCTGATACTAATAATTTTTTTCATTTTAATTTGTGGCTACTTCTTTTTTAGAGATGTCCATCTCTAAAGTTTCAACTACATAATTGCCAAGTTTTCGTCCCTGATCCAGGCCAACCTCGACGGCTGCTCTATAGTGAATCCCACCATACATCCTGCTAATAGCGGCTTCGGCAGAAGCCTCGTTAAAAGAATTGTAATTTCGAATGGGAAGACCATAAGATACTTCGGTATCATCCTTAAAGCTGAAATTATCACCAAATACATCCGTTAAAGCAATTGCGGCGGCACCAGAAACTACGGAGTGACCACTGGTATATTCAGGAAAAGGAGGTGTTTGGAGAACAGGCTTCCAGTTTTCATCAATATATTTATTGATCAAGGTTTCAGGACGAATAAGGTTGCTTCGATATTTTTCTTCCCAGCAGCTGATGAAGGCATCTGCCATGGCAATAGATGTTTTAGTATATGCATACACTGTTTTATCAAAATCGGCCTGGTCTTTAATAGAGGCGATTTTTGTAATTCCAATCCAATGAGCTCCGGGGGTAATCTTTTTTTTTGCAAACATTAAATGTCCGCGAGTTACAGTAACATAAGGATTACAATCCCAAAATTGTGCAATGGCCAATTCCTCACTATCATCTCCTTGTTCATTCATTTTTTGTTTTATATTATAAACTTCCATTAATTCTTTATGGAATTGACTCCCCTCATCCATAGAAAACACAGGAGGTGGTATAGGTTTAAACTGATCTGGAGATTTAAGAACAAAAGGTCTTATTTTGCTCCAATGAGGCTCTATCCCATCCATATATGAAGGCGGAGTGGGTTGCCATCGCCCGGGTTCATCACTCATCACCGTAAACTTTGGCATAGTCCGGGTTTGATTGTAATTATCCTTATTCATCCAGGATTTTATATGTTCGGTTACCTGCATTGCATAAATTTTTGAAGCCTCAAACTCCCCTTCATTAGTGCCTTTCCAGATTTTGTATAAACTATCACGGTAGACTTCAATTTTCTCTTCAGAAAAGATTAGGCTCTTACTTATTTCAATATGCGCGATCAATGCTGCTAACTGAAAATTAACAGGCTTTTCGGGATTGGGTTTTGGAATAGGTTCCAGATCGGTTAACTGACCCGACAAAGATTTATATTGAGGATTTTTAAGAGAAATTATTTCATAGGCCGCAATATTTGGATAGGCAAATATCCTACTGGCTACTGGTGGGGAGAAAATATCGTGAACCATAACATCACTAACCCTATCAACCACCTGATGCAAATTTACCGCAGTTATTTCTATATGTTTATTTTCTTTATTACAGGAAATTGCAATAAGAATTGTGGACAATAATAAAAATATGCTTTTCCGTTTCATCATAATCTATTTATAGTTTATCAATTTATAAACTTCGGCAGGCGCATCGTTTACAGTTATTAAAAGGTATTTTTGGGAATTCAATTCTAAAATATTAAGGTGTCTGACAGATTTTTTTGAGAGTTCCAATCCAAGGTAATTGGCTGGAATTATATTTTTTTCGTCCAGGATCAAAGCTCCCGAAAATGCATCCAATCTACCGTGATAAGGTTTTAATCCGAAATAATTGCCGGCTGCCAGTACTTCCAATGTACCGTCATTATTAAAATCGTAGGTAGCAAAAGAGGTTATTGGCGCCAATTGTAAAGGAGTTTCAAATGCTATAAAGTTAAACTTTCCATCATTATTTTTCAAGTATCCGGAGCTTAAGATATTTACTTCTAAAAGCCTGGCCTTAGAAAGTGAATTTCCTTCAAAAACTTTCTCTATTGGATTCCCGGCAAAGGACTTATAATCCGGAAATTTTTTCCTCATAAGACTGCTTAACTGTCCGGAAAGTTGATCCAGCCCTTCCAGACTGTAATATTTCCCATTTTTTTCAGAAGCCAAAATAGTTTCTGTATCACCATTCCCATCAAAATCATCATAATACATTCGCAACGGATATTTATCAGATGCTTTGAACTTTGTGTTTGTTCCCCAATTCCCAAGAATATAGTCAATATCCCCATCATTATCAATATCGAAGGAAATTATAGCTTGCCAGAGACCATTCAGCTTTTCGGTTGTAAAGCTAACTTTCTCCAGTTTGCCTTTATTATTTTTAAAAAAAGATGGTTCCATCCACTCTCCCACTACAATAAGATCATCCCATCCATCGGCATTAAAATCGGTCCAAATGGCATCTGTCACCATCCCAATTTGTGTTAGTTCTTTATTTTCTGCTACATAAAAATTTCCCTTTTCATTTTTCAATAAGTATGAGTTGGGCGTATTTCCAAAATCATAGGAAACGGCATTACTTCCAATAAAAAGGTCTAGATCACCATCTTTATCAAAATCCTTCGCACGAATTACAGCGGAGTTTTCGTAAATTTCCGGAAAAGCATTTTTTGTAAATATGGAATCTTTATTTAAAAAATAGCTGTCCAATAATGGTTTCATCTTTCCATAGAAATTTCCGCCCGCCGACCCTATAATTAAATCGTTCTGCTTATTGTTATCAAAATCAGCAATTACAGCAGATACATCTTCGGTTATAGAATCCTTTACAATATTAGACTTCCCGCTGCGAACAAACGAGGTGTCTCCCTGCTTATAAATAACCGATGGAAAATACTTGGAACTTCCAAAGAAAATATCCTCTTTCCCATCATTATTTAAATCGCCAATTGCGGTAGCCGGGCCCCTGTCTGATATTTTATAAGGAATTAATTTTTGAGCATTAAAGTCTATATAATTATCTTCCTGGTGAACATAATCTATCCCGAGATTACCAGGAACTTTTTCAAACAAAGGTTGTTCATTGATTTTGGATTTAAAGATGAATTTTTTTCTGATTTTATTCGGCTTTATAATCAAAGTTTGATTGACAGACACATTTTTAAGTACTTGGAAGGTCCTGTCTGGCCAGACTATCACAAGAGAATCAACCTTTTTAGTATTGCCATAACCGAAATGGATCAAAGGCTCTGAAGACGATTGAAAGCCCCTAGCATTATAGAGTTCTTTAAATTGTAAGTTGCCCTTAACATAAGAAAATACTTTGGTCCCTATTCCAAATGGGTTTTGATTTAAATATACAGGCTTAATCTTTAGAAAGTTTGCATCTTTCGATTGATTTACATAAATAGATACCGGTTCATTAACATTACTGATTACAATATCAAGATCTCCATCATTATCCAGATCTCCATATGCAGCAGCCGTAGAAGCTGTGGCTTCATTTGTAATCCATTTATCGGACATGTCCTCAAATTGAATGTCAGCACCTCCTTTAAAGATGTAGTTGTGAACTTTTCCCGAAGGCATGAGGCTTAAAGCTTTTTGATCTACCAGCTTCGTATTATTGATTTTTTTTCTGATTTGGTCATCAGATAAGTATTTTATATAATCAAGATCATTGGGTCTTCTC
>JBBRGD010000051.1:0-9450 GCA_038241065.1 Flavobacteriales bacterium | reverse complement strand
ATAGATGTTAAAAAATTGAATTTTAAGTATCGATGGATGGATATTCAAAAGGCTGCACACTCCAAAACCCAAAAGAGAAGTGATTTTATTATTACTGAAGAAGTTGCCGTATATCCTGATACTGCGGTATGGATCAAAGATTTTAATTACTCCTATAACGAACCTATGCACAATGATTATTACTGGCATTCCGCTTTTGATGATTATCCGGTTGTAGGTGTTTCCTGGAAACAGGCAAAAGCATTTACCCAATGGAGAACGCTTTATCACAATGCATTCAGAAAATCAAAAGGAACTCATGATGTTCCTACTTACAGATTGCCAACCGAGGCGGAATGGGAATATGCTGCCCGTGGAGGATTGCAATCTGCAACCTATCCCTGGGGAGGACCTTATGCCAAGAATGACCGGGGTTGTTTTATGGCCAATTTTAAACCTTTAAGAGGGGATTATGCGGCCGATCAAGCTTTGTATACTGTTGAAGCGAAATCTTATGAGCCTAATGATTACAACTTATACAATATGGCCGGGAATGTTTCAGAATGGGTTAATTCCTCCTACGATGCTGCAGCTTATGAATACATGTCATCTATGAACCCAACAGTTAATAATGAGGACGATCTGCGCAAAGTTGTTCGTGGTGGTTCCTGGAAAGATGTTGCATATTTCCTTCAGGTTAGCACCAGAGATTATGAATATTCAGATACTGCCCGAAGTTATATAGGCTTTAGAACTGTACAAGATTATCTTGGAACAGATGTTACATTAAATCAACCCCCTAAATAATTTTTCTACACACTAATTAACCTATTTAACTAACCAACAAGAAATAATATTTAATTATGGCAAACGCAAGAACTACGAAGAAAATAACTGCTATGGTGTACGGTTTAGGTGCATCTGTGGTAATATTAGGTGCCCTTTTTAAAATCATGCACTGGCCCTTTGGAAACGCAATGCTAATTGCAGGTTTAATAACCGAAGCCCTAGTATTTGCATATTCTGCTTTTGAACCGATAGACGATGATTTGGATTGGTCCCTGGTGTATCCTGAATTGGCTGGTGGCCCGGGATCAGAAAGAGAAAAAGCATTTTTGGAAGAAAATAAAGATTCCGAAGCCATCTTATCTAAAAAACTGGATGAAATGTTAAAGGATGCTAGAATTGATGCCAGCCTGATGAATAGTCTGGGTGAAAGTATCAGAAATTTTGAAGGTGCCGCAAAATCTATTTCTCCTACGGTAGATGCCATGGCCTCCCAAAGAAAATACAGTGAAGAACTTACTTTCGCCGCCGCTCAAATGGAAACTTTGAACAATCTGTATAAAGTTCAGGTAGAATCTTCCTCAAGACAAGTTGAAATAAATTACGAAATAGCAGAGAATGCCGGAAAACTTAAAGAACAAATGAGTTCCATGGCAAGCAGCCTTTCCTCTCTTAACGGAGTTTATGGTGGAATGTTGACCGCTATGAACGGAAGAGCATAATTAATTAGTTGTAATGACTATTGAATTTATTAAGTAACTAAACTAATTAAACATGGCGTCTGGAAAACAATCCCCAAGACAGAAGATGATAAACCTGATGTATCTGGTTTTCATTGCAATGTTGGCTTTAAATATGTCAAAAGAGGTGCTTACCGCTTTTGGCCTGATGAATGAAAAATTAGCTGAATCTAATGTCCAAACCACTAATCGTAATCAGGCTTTTATGGCCGGGTTGGATGAAAAAGTAACAGAACAGCCTAAAAAATATGCACCCTTAAAAGCCAAAGCTGAGAAGGTAGATTCTCTTTCTGGTAATTTCAATAACTATCTTGAAAACTTAAAAAGCGAACTGTTGGCCAAGCAGGAAGACAAACAAAATTATGAGATTATGGACAACTCTCGTAATCTTGACGAAAAATTCTTTCAAAGTGGCAGAATAAGTCCGCAAGGAGAAGAGTTTATTAATCAAGTTACTTCATACCGTGAAGGGGTGATATCAATTATTGGAGATGATTATCCGGCAATAGCTCAAAAGTTGAAAACTGATTTTTCTACCGAAGCTGTCAAAAGAGAAGGAGCAAATATTGAATGGCTGAAGTATAACTATGAGGGATTTCCCTTAATAGCCTCCATTACAAAAATGACTCAAATCCAGTCTGATGTAAAATCTCTTCAAAATGAAATTTTATCTGCTATGTTTTCAGGTCAGTTACAAAGTGACGTGTCGCTAACAAATTATGAAGCAATTGTAGTTCCGGAAAAAACAGCATTTTTTAGTGGAGAGAATTTTAAAGGTAAGGTTGTTTTAGGAAGAGTAGACAAAACCCTGAAATTTGACAACGTGATCATCAATGGTAAGAAGGTTGAAAGTAACCAGGCCGGCCAAGTAGAATTGAATTTCCCTGCAGGAAATGTGGGAGAACAAAAAATTATTGGTGAAATTCAGTTCAAAGAAGGGGATTCAATAGTAAGTATACCTGTTACCAGTTCGTTTGCTGTAATTCCAAAGCCAAATTCGGCAGTGATCTCAGCAGATAAAATGAACGTGGTTTATCGTGGGGTAAAAAACCCAATGACCATTTCTATTCCGGGTGTAGGAAGTGTTTCTGCCAGTGCTCCGGGTCTTTCACCTTCAAGTGGTGCAGGAAATTATGTTATGGACGTAACTACGATACAAGCCCGTGAGGTTACAATTAATGTGACCGGGAAATTACCTGGTGGCGAATCTGTATCAGACAGTAAAATGTTTAGAATAAAAGATATTCCAAGACCCGTTGGAACCATTCGTGGGGAAGATGGCTCGGCTAAAATGCAACGCAATAGCCTTGAAATTTCAAATATTGGAGCGACACTGCCCGATTTTGATTTCGACCTTGCCTTGCGTGTTACGGGCTTTAGTTTCAAGGTTTCCGGACAGCCTACCATTCAGGTGAGTGGAAATACGCTTGATGCAGCTGCAAAAGCGGCTTTAAGACGTGCAGGAAGAGGAGAAACCGTGCAAATATTTGATATAGATGCCCAATTGGCTACAAATTCAGGATATAAACTTAAAAAAGTATCTCCGGTATTTGTGGAGTTAACTAACTAATAAATTCAGTACAAAATGAAGTGGAATCAATTTTTGATTGGTGTATTCGGATTTTTATTTGCCGTATCGTCTTACGGACAAACAAATATTTTGAACGCCAAATCACCTGATGATATCGGAAAACTATCTGATGCCGTATTGGCTGTTCATAAAAAGGATAAACCATTGCCTTATGGTTTTGTGGACGAACGCGATATATTGTGGTCAAAAAATACCTGGGAGATCATCGATCTGGATGAACGTGTAAATTTCCCATTATACTATCCCGTAGATACCAATAATATTGGATCTAACAGGAGATCGCTATACGATGTTTTAATGACCGGAATTAAAAGTGGGAAGATCAAAAATATTTATGCCGATTCTTACTTTAATGAAAAACGTACGCTTGAAGATATAAGTGCAGCCATTTCTAAAGTGGACACTACCGATCTTGGGGTAGAACAATACAATGCCGGAGAAGAAATCGATCAGCAATATATTGACCGAAGGGATATAACCTCTGCCGATATTTCTATGTATCACATTCGCGGATATTGGTATTTTGACAAACGTCAGGCCGAATTAAAATACAGGTTGTTGGGAATTGCCCCTGTTGCTCCCGATGTAAACTTTATTGACGACGAAGAACCAGATCTGGTAGAATTATTTTGGGTATGGTTTCCGGATGCCAGGGATGTTTTGTTTGAAGCAGAGGCTTTTAATGGTGCCAATACATCTCAGTCTATTTCATTTGACCATTTACTTAATTCCCGAAGATTTAGCGCTGTAATTTACAAGGAGGACAACGTGCAGGGAGATAGGACCGTTGATGATTATATAACTGCAAGCTCTTTTATGCAGCTGCTGGAATCGGAACGTATCAAAGAACAAATTCGCAATTTTGAGCAGGATATGTGGAATTATTAATTAACAACAAATTAAAATAACTAATTTAACGCCCCGGAAGTTCCGGGGCGTTTTTTTTAATTTTAAATTATGACGGATTATATTATAGTGGGCGCGGGTTTAAGCGGAATTGCCGTTTCTGAAGATTTGTTGAAACTGGGAAAAACCGTCAAAGTTTTTGAAAACCATTCCCAATCATCTTCAACGGTGGCCGGTGGAGTATTTAATCCCATAATTCTAAAACGTTTTACTCTGGCCTGGCAAGCCAATGAGCAAATGCAGTTGGCTTTGCCATTCTATAAAGCCTTGGAAAAAAAACTTAAAACAGTATTGGTTCATAACCTTCCCATCTACAGGAAATTTAATTCGGTAGAGGAACAAAACAATTGGTTTACTGCAATGGACAAACCTTTTATTTCCCTGTTTCTGGATCCTAACCTGGTTCCTTCAATCAATCCCAATATCCCTTCAAAATTTTCCTTTGGCCGGGTGAAAAAGACGGGTACTGTTAATACAAAATTGTTGCTTGCAAAATATAAAGAGTATTTGGAGAATCTGGACGCTTTTGAATCGACAGATTTTGAATATGATCAATTGCAATTGGAGGAAAATAGCGTTATCTACAAAGGTATTCAGGCAAGACGAATTATTTTTTGCGATGGCTTCGGTTTGACCAAAAACCCGTATTTCAATTATCTTCCGCTACGCGGAAATAAAGGGGAGTATCTTATAATCAAAGCAAAAGATCTCGATCTTGAAGTGGCGGTAAAATCTTCGGTTTTTATCCTTCCGCTGGGGAATGATCTGTATAAAGTTGGTGCCACCTATGATAATATGGATAAAACGGAAACCCCTACCCCGGAGGCAAAAGACAAGTTGTTAAACCAACTTTCAAAAATAATTACCTGTGAATTTGAGGTAACAGATCAGGTGGCTGGGATTCGTCCTGCAACTTCCGACAGGAAACCACTGGCAGGGAAACATCCCAAATACGGGCAATTGTATTGTTGCAATGGTTTTGGAAGCCGCGGGGTGCTTATAGCGCCTACGGTTGCAAGGCAACTTGTCAGTTTTATTGAAAAGGACACCCCTTTACCAACAGATATAGATATCAGGAGATTTGACAAGAAGTTTTAATCCTGCTTTTTGTAATTAAGGAATAAATTGATCCAGATATTTCTTGATACACGTACTATTATTGGCATTAAAACTAACAACGTACCAATTATACCTATAAAAGTTGCCATAAGCCCGCCTCCAAAAAATAGATAAACAACAATAAAGGCCGCGACCGCAATGGCAACTCCCAATCCATAACTCACGTACATAGCGCCGAAGAAAAATGAAGGTTCTATTTTGTATTTTGTGTTGCAATGTGAGCAGCGCTCATGCATCTTAAAAATTTTCCGCAATTTATATGGATTGGGTTCCTTGTACATGCTTTCTTCCTGGCACACAGGACAGGTGCCTGTTAAAATGCTGTATAATTTAGTTCCTTTTAGGAATTTCATTTCTATTTATTTACTTTTGCAAATTAGTCATCTTTACAAAAATAACAGTCAATACCAATGCTTAACATTCATAATTTATCGATATCCTTTGGAGGAGAGTCCCTTTTTGATCAAATCACCTTTAGGTTAGGGGCAGGAGACCGCGTGGGTCTTATAGGAAAGAACGGAGCGGGGAAATCGACCTTGCTTAAAATACTCTCAGGAGAGCAGGAAGCTGATACCGGGCAAATTGCCAAGGATAAAGAACTTAAAATTGGTTTTTTAAAACAGGACATAGATTTTGTACAGGGAAGAACGGTAGTTGATGAAGCGCAACAAGCCTTTGAAGAAATAAAGGCTATAGAGAAAAAAATAGACTACATAAACGGGCAGCTCACTATGCGTACCGATTATGAAAGTGATGATTATACGCAACTCATTCAGGATCTAAGTGAGATTACCCATCAATATGAAATTATAGGGGGCTACAATTACCAGGGGGATACTGAAAAAGTCCTTACAGGACTGGGATTTGAAAGAGAAATGTTTGACAAGGTCACCGATATTTTCTCCGGTGGCTGGAGGATGCGAATTGAACTGGCAAAACTCTTGTTACAAAACAATGATATTTTATTGCTGGATGAGCCTACCAACCACCTGGATATTGAATCTATTATCTGGCTGGAATCCTTTTTAACCAATTATCCGGGCTGTGTAATAATAGTTTCCCACGATAGAATGTTTTTGGATAATGTTACCAATCGGACAATCGAAATCTCGTTGGGTAAAATATACGATTTTAAAAAATCCTATTCCCAGTATTTAGAACTTCGTCAGGAACTTCGCGGACAACAGTTGGCTTCCCAGAAAAATCAAGAAAAGCAAATTGAACAAACCGAGAAATTGATCGAGAAATTCAGGGCCAAAGCTTCCAAAGCCTCGATGGCGCAATCGCTTATCAAAAAATTGGATAAGATTGACAGGATCGAGGTAGATGAAGATGACAATTCAGTAATGAATGTAAAGTTCCCTGTTTCGTTGCAACCCGGGAAAGTGGTGATAGAAGCTGTAAATATAGGAAAAGCCTATGGCGAATCCCAGGTTCTTGAACATATTGATCTGCTTATCGAACGCGGAAGTAAAATTGCTTTCGTAGGACAAAATGGGCAGGGGAAATCCACCCTGGCAAAAATTATAGTCGATGAGATCTCGCATAATGGAGTTTTAAAATTAGGACACAACGTGCAAATTGGTTATTTCGCTCAAAACCAGGCTGAATTCCTGGATGGCGAAAAAACCGTTTTGGATACCATGATAGATGGCGCAAATGAAGCTACTCGCAGCAAGGTGCGCGATTTACTCGGGTCCTTTTTATTTAAGGGGGACGAAGTCAGTAAAAAGGTAAAAGTACTCTCGGGAGGCGAAAGAAATCGTTTGGCACTTTGTAAATTGATGCTTCAGCCATTCAACGTGCTAATCATGGATGAGCCTACCAATCACCTGGACATCAAATCTAAGAACGTATTGAAAGAAGCCCTTAAAAGTTTTCAGGGTACCCTGATCCTGGTTTCTCATGACAGGGATTTTCTTCAAAACCTGACTGAAACGGTATATGAGTTTAAAAACAAAAAAATAAGGGAATATTTAGGCGATATAAATTATTACCTGGAACAGCGCAATGTGGAAAACATGCGGGCGATAGAAAAAAAGGATAAGGTTCAAAAAGACGATTCAAAAAATTCCAATAGCAAACAAGCATACAACGATCAGAAAAAATTCAAGACCCTCAATAATAAACTGAGCAATACCGAAGCTAAAATCAATAAATTGGAAAAGGAATTAAAGGATAAAGATCTTGAGATGGCCTCCAATTATGCAACTGCAATAGCCAAGCCTAAATTTTTGGAAAATTATCAGGCCAAAAAGAAAGAGGTTGAAAACCTCATGAAATCCTGGGAGCAATTACAACAGGAATTGGACGTTATCTCTTAATTTAACTCCCAATGAAAAGAATTTTTCTTTCTTCAGGACGTTTTAAGCTACTTTCTGGCGGAAAAGTTATAAAAATTTAGAAATGTACGAGCACTTTTTTCAATGCCCATATTGCTGGGAAGAAATTTCCATGCTCCTGGATACTTCTTTGCGCAAACAAACCTATATTGAAGACTGCGAGATTTGCTGTAATCCCATCGAAATTTCCGTGAGATTTGAAAACAGTGAATTACAGGAATTTGACGCGGGAAATATTGAGCAGTAAGGAAAATTTTTATTTTTGAACAAATCAAATATTAAACTGATTTTTAAGTTAGACAAGGTATCAATTTTTTATAATGCCATGGTTTCAACTTTTAAATTTGCCGATCACGTTGTGGGAGTTTTAATTGAATCAGATTTAAATGACGAGCTCCTTCTTAAGGTGCAGGCTATTGTTTTGGAAAGGCTGAAGGAGAATAAAAAGATAAATTTATTCATTGAGATCAGGACGGGCAGCACAGTTTCATTGGCAGCATTCATAAAAGACATTGTTTTTACACTTAAGCATGCGGATCAATTTCAGAAAATTGCTCTGGTTACCGACCTGATCTGGTTCCAAAAAGTAATGTCAGTCAAAGACTTTGTAATGAATGCCGAGATCAGATCTTTTTCCAATAAAAACAGGATGCAAGCCATTACCTGGATCGCTCAATAATTTTTTAAAAATTTCTTTGCAGAAAAAGAAATCCGTTGTATATTTGCAATCCAATAACTCAGAAAGCCTGTAGGCGAGTAAGCTTATTTAAATTTGACATCTTAGAGTTTAACAATATATCGCGGGATAGAGCAGTAGGTAGCTCGTCGGGCTCATAACCCGAAGGTCGCTGGTTCGAGTCCAGTTCCCGCCACTAGGAAAATCAAGGCTTCACAGAAATGTGAGGCCTTTTTTTATTCGGTATAGTACAGAATAAAGCCATTTTCGGGTGCTATATTTTAATTGATATCAATTACTTTTATTCGATATCAAATCCTATGTTTACCCCCGTCATAATATTGATATTTTATCAGACATTCTAAGCTTTCTTCCTGCTTTTATGGAATTATTAGACTCAATATTCAATGAAATTATAAATTCTAAAACTCTTAAATAATTTTTTACCATATTTGACATGGATATTGGTTGTTTTCGCGACTTCAAGATGCTGAATTTCAGTATTTTGAACAATATTCAATCAATTTATTTTACGCTAAATAATTGCACTCAACGGGTTTTTTAATAAAAAATTTAGTAACCAAAATTTTGTTGAAGCGCACTATTTAATCTCAATTGATCTTGGGGAATTGGCAAAAGATCGTGACCAGGAGGAATTATGATGTTAAACTGGTTTTTCAAATAAGTATCTTGTGCTTTTGAGCGCCTTAGAATATGCCAAAGAGAGAATTCACCAGCAAGTTCATGGCGGTATTCGTTTAACAAAGAAGGCATAATATCATTAGTGGAAAGTTGTTTTAACTTTGCTCTTTCCCGAATTTTATTAATCAATACCAGTGCACCTTCTGTATCTCCTGTTCTGAGTTTTGATTCTGCCAAATCCAGTAAAACTTGACCATAGCGCATTAATATTATATTGGCTTTGTTAAAAACAGTAGATGCTGTTGTACTTGGGTCTGGAGCTCTCCAATTTTTTACAATATAATAGCCCGACCGTTCTTTGTCATCTCCCAGCCAAGGGGTGTTTTGGGTTCCTAAAGTATTAATTCCCTGAAATTGTTCTTGAACAACGCTATAACTTGAAATGTTAATGCTTGAATCTGGATGAGTTTGGCCAGGTTCTATTACTGTGGCCCTCCTTCTTTTGTCATTTTGTTCGAACGATTTAACTAAAACGGGGTTTACATAAGCCAATGCAACGCCGCCCACTTCTTGTGGAAGCGCAAAAGATTGAATGAAGGTTGAATAATTATCGCGACCCCACCCTAGATTTTCATTTCCATTGAACTGAATTTCAAAAATAGATTCTTT
>JBBRGD010000050.1:0-9470 GCA_038241065.1 Flavobacteriales bacterium | reverse complement strand
AGAAAGTGGTTTTTGGCAGCTTTTTGATGTTATTGGGAGTCGCCCTGATTATAGCCTTTGTCTCGTTTTTATTCAACTGGCAAGCTGATCAAAGCACTCTTCATGAACTTGGAAACCGGGAAATAGTCGCAAAAAACTGGCTGAGCAAGTTTGGTGCCAATGTAAGTAATTTTTTTATACATGATGGTTTTGGCCTTGCCGCATTTATACTGGTTGCCCTTATTACGATCTCTGGAGTTTATATGTTTTTTGGTTTCAAATCAAAAAATCTCTTCAAATATTGGTTTTGGGGAATTTTAATGATGCTGTGGTGGGCCGTATTTTTTGGTTTTTTTGCTGAAAAATATTCATTGCTGGGTGGCCGGGTCGGTTTTGAATTGAATGATTATTTACAGGATTTCATCGGGTTTACAGGAACTATTTTACTCCTCACATTTCTTTTTATAGCCTATTTTTCGATCAGGTTAAAAATAACTCCTGAAATTGTTGGGGACTATTTTAAGAGCAAGAAGAAAGAATTCCACGAAGATTTTAAAACTTCCCGAGCTGCATCTTCTATTACTTCTGAAGAAAAAGACTGGGTTAGCAAAACATTTAATGGAAAAGAAAAGGCTTCTCCATCTAAATCTTTTATTGAAGACAAAACAAATTCAGAAGGAAGAGAAAAAACGGTAAAAACTACAGAAATTTCAGAGGAAGTTGTACAAATGGAAGTAAAAACTGCTGAAGAGGAAGAAGTTGAGGATTCCCTTAGCCAAAAACTTGTGAGGGACTTCGGGGAATTTGATCAAACCCTTGAATTAAAAAATTACAAATGGCCAACCATAGACCTGTTAAAGGATTATAACCTCAACGGAGGAGGAATCACCGTTGATCAGCAGGAACTCGAGGAAAACAAAAATAATATAGTTTCAACTTTAAAAAACTATAAAATTGAAATTGCGCAAATAAAAGCAACTGTTGGGCCCACGGTTACTTTATACGAAATTATACCCGAAGCCGGGATCAGGATTTCCAAGATCAAGAATCTGGAAGATGATATCGCGCTTTCCCTTTCCGCCCTTGGAATAAGGATTATAGCTCCAATTCCCGGGAAAGGAACTATAGGAATTGAAGTTCCAAATAAAAATGCAACTATCGTTTCCATGCGTTCAGTTATTGCTTCCCCAAAATTTCAGAATGCTGAAATGGAGTTGCCTTTAGCTTTGGGAAAAACAATTTCCAACGAAACATTTGTTGTAGATCTTGCGAAAATGCCACACTTGTTGCTGGCAGGAGCCACGGGACAGGGAAAATCTGTGGGGTTAAACGCAATCCTCACCTCACTTCTCTATTGCAAACATCCTGCAGAAGTGAAATTTGTATTGGTTGATCCTAAAAAAGTAGAATTAACGCTCTTTAATAAGATTGAACGCCACTATCTGGCAAAATTGCCAAATACCGAGGATGCTATTATTACCGATAACACCAAGGTAATAAACACCCTGAATTCCTTGTGTATTGAGATGGACGATCGCTATACACTTTTGAAAGATGCTATGGTGCGTAATATCAAGGAATATAACGTCAAGTTTAAAGCACGGAAATTAAATCCCGAAAACGGCCATAAATTCCTACCTTATATTGTTTTGGTGATAGATGAATTTGCCGATTTAATCATGACCACAGGGAAAGAGGTAGAAACCCCTATTGCGCGATTGGCACAATTGGCCAGGGCAATTGGGATCCATCTTATAATCGCTACACAACGCCCATCGGTAAATGTTATCACAGGGATCATAAAAGCTAACTTCCCGGCCAGAATTGCCTTTAGAGTAACCTCAAAAATAGATTCAAGGACTATTTTGGACAGTCAGGGAGCCGATCAACTTATAGGTCGCGGCGATATGCTTTTTACCCAGGGGAATGATTTGATCCGGCTGCAATGTGCATTTGTAGATACCCCGGAAGTTGAAAGGGTCACTGAATTTATTGGATCGCAAAAAGCCTACCCGGATGCCCATCTCCTGCCTGAATACGACGGTGAGGAGAATGGCACAAGTCTTGATATTGATGTGAGCGAGCGCGATAAACTGTTCCGCGAAGCCGCCGAAGTTATAATAATAGCACAACAGGGCTCAGCATCCTTGCTACAACGAAAACTGAAATTGGGTTATAACCGGGCTGGCCGTATTATAGACCAACTTGAAGCCGCTGGAATAGTAGGACCTTTTGAAGGAAGCAAAGCAAGGCAGGTTTTGATCACAGATTTCGCTTCATTAGACAAGTTACTAAATGATGATAACTAAAAATCAAATAATGAAAAATATAAGTATTTTAATGATTGCAATTTTGAGCGTTTTTTCTGTAAACGCGCAAGATGCCACAAAGGCAAAAACCCTGTTAAATGAAGTTTCTTCAAAAGTTAATTCCTACGAAAATATGGTGATTGACTTTAAATACTCCCTAGAAAATTCTGCAGAAAACATGAGTCAGGAAACCCGTGGTGATGTAAGCATTAATGGTAACAAATATCTACTTAACCTGATGGGGACCACTCAAATATTTGATGGTAAGAAAATTTACACCATTATCCCGGAAGATCAGGAAATAAATATCTCCAATTATGTAGCTGAGGATGATAATAACATTACCCCTTCAAAAATGCTGACTTTTTACCAGGAGGGCTACACCTATAAATGGGATATTACACAGGATATTAAAGGTCGCAAAATTCAGTACATTAAACTAACGCCCATTGACAGCAATGCCGATGTGAAAAACATTTTGTTGGGAATAGACAGTCAGACCAAACATATTTACAATCTTATTCAAACCCAGGACAATGGTACCAAAATTACTATAACAATAAAAAGTTTTAAAACCAATCAGCCTTTGGCCAAAAACCTTTTTACTTTTAGAGAAGACCGATACAAGGATTTTTACATCAATCGTTTAGATTAAATTGAAAATATTAGACAGATATATACTGGTAAGTTATTTAAAAACATTTTTTTCTGTTTTTATTATCCTGATGTTCATCTTTGTGCTCCAAACTATTTGGCTGTACATAGGTGAACTTGCCGGTAAAGATCTGGATGTAGGGATTATATTTAAATTCCTGCTTTATTTTTCCCCAAAACTGGTACCTCTTGTTCTTCCCTTATCTATATTGCTCACCTCCATAATGACTTTTGGAAGTTTCGCTGAAAATTATGAATTTGCAGCAATGAAATCGGCCGGCATTTCATTGCAACGGGCAATGCGCAGCCTCACCTATTTTATAGTATTTATTAGTTTAACTGCCTTCTTTTTTGCAAATAACGTAATTCCCGCTGCAGAGTTTAAATCTATTAACCTGCGTAAAAACATTGCCAAGTTAAAACCTGCAATGGCAATTACAGAGGGAATCTTTAACGATGTTGGCAATTTCAATATCAAGGTGAACAAAAAATCCGGAGATAACGATCAATATTTGGATGATGTGATCATTCATCAGAAATCATATCGCGGAGGTAATTTTACGGTCATAAAAGCCGATAAGGGGGAACTTGTTGGAAGCACAAATTCTGATATTTTATCGCTTATCTTATATGATGGAAATTACTATGATGAAATTCAACAAAAAAACCCATCAAAGCGAGCCAATAAACCATTTACAAAAAGTGCTTTTAAGGAGTATGTGATAAATATTGATATCTCCAATTTCAATAATGTAGATCTGGACGATGAAAACTATCGGAATTCTCAGGGCATGTTAAAGGCCTGGGAGTTAGATCAGAGCATAGATTCACTTTCAACTGCTTATAATGAGGAGTTAAACAAATTTGCCGATGTAATTTACCGCCGCACCGGTGCCGCCTTATTTGCTTCTAATTTTACACCTGTTGATACGGTGAAGACTTTTGACGCTTCCATTTTAGAATTGTATGATACCAGCGAAGCCTTAAAAATTGTAAATCTTTCCTTAGGTATGGTAAACGCCAGTGTTTCAAATGTTACGGTGAAAGAAAATGAATTTAAAAAGAACCTGAAACAACTCAATAAGTTTGAAATTGCACTTCATGAAAAATATGCGCTTGGGGTAGCCTGTATTATTTTATTTTTTGTAGGTGCTCCATTGGGTGCTATCATAAGAAAAGGAGGAATGGGATTGCCTATGGTAATTGCTATTTTAATTTTCCTGACCTATCATTTTATAGGAATATTCGCCAAGAACAGTGCTGAAGAAGGCCAAATGAGCCCTTTCCTGGCATCCTGGTTTTCCACCTTGATAATGCTTCCCCTGGGTATATTCTTTACATACCGTGCAACTACAGACCAGGGACTGCTATCTTTCAGCAATTTTATTCAACCGTTTAACAAACTTGTCAAAAAATTAGGATTGTTCCGGAAGGAATCGGAATAGATTAAATATCTTTGCAGCCTGAAATAGAAATTCGTTATGTCCCAAATTATTCAAAACAAGAAGTCCATAAAACTTCATAGCATTCAAGAAGCCATCGATGATATTCGAGATGGGAAGATTATAATTGTAGTAGATGATATAGGTCGTGAAAACGAGGGAGACTTTCTTGCCGCGGCAGAAAAGGTAACCCCTGAAATGATTAATTTCATGGCTACACATGGTCGGGGATTAATTTGTGCCCCGATTACCGAAGAACGCTGTAAAGAATTAAAACTGGATATGATGGTTGGCAACAATACCGATCCTATGGAAACTGGTTTTACCATTTCCGTAGACCTGAGAGGTAATGGCGTAACAACCGGAATTTCGGCATCAGACCGCGCAAAAAGCATTCAGGCTTTAATAAATCCCGAAACGCGATCATTTGATTTGAGCAGGCCCGGTCACATATTTCCACTCAAGGCTAAAGAAGGCGGGGTTCTTAGAAGGACCGGACATACCGAAGCGGCTATCGATTTTGCACGATTGGCCGGTTTTCAACCTGCCGGAGTAATTGTTGAGATCATGAATGAGAATGGGACTATGGCCCGGTTACCTGAACTTATTGAAGTTGCCAATAAATTTGATTTGAAGGTCGTTTCAATTGAAGATCTGATTGCCTACAGAATGCAGCACGATTCCCTGATCGAGAAGAAAGAAGATTTTGATATCCAAACACGTTTTGGCACATTCAGGTTGAGGGCATATAAGCAAACTACCAACAATCAGGTTCATATAGCGCTCTCTAAAGGAAAGTGGAAATCTGACGAAGAAGTTTTGGTGCGCGTAAATTCAACTTTAATCAATAACGATATCCTGGGAACACTTACCAATAATGCCGACAAAAAATTGGACGACATGTTTAGGGCTATAAACGATGAAAGTCGTGGGGCAATTGTGTTTATAAATCCGGTAAATCAATCCCTGAATTTGTTGAGCAGATTAAGTGAGTTAAAGGAAGTGCAAAAAGAAGGAGAAATGAAAGCTCCTCCAATAATTATGGACACCAGGGATTTTGGAATAGGCGCCCAGATATTGCACGATATGGACGTACACAAAATAAAATTGCTTTCAAATTCCAAACAAACAAAACGCGTAGGAATGATAGGATACGGATTGGAAATAACTCAATACGTGAATTATTAAATTCCAAGTTCCCATATCGAATTCAGACCGGGGAGATCACAAATATTTTATTGTAAAATTTATAATATTATAACTCGATGATCACATCAGAAAGTGGTCTGCGAACTTTTTTAAATTCAGAAAACACATCATCCGGAGCCCTGAATCCAATTGGCATCACCAATACCGATTTTAAATTCAATTTTTCCAATCCTAAACATTCATCGTATTTTTGAGGCTCAAAACCCTCCATTGGGCAAGAGTCAATTCCTTCTATCGCGCAAACCGTCATTAAAGTTCCCAAAGCCAAAAAAACCTGATTTGTTGCCCAGGCATGTATTTCATCGAGCTGCTTATTTTTAAAATCATTTATCAAAAAATCTTTAAAAGGATTGAGGATTTCTTCCGGAGTGGCTCTTATTTTATGAACCTGGTTAAAATAGTTTTCTATGAATTTTTTGTCAACTTTCCGCTCTATACAAAGCACCAAAACATGAGAAGCCGTGCTTATTTGCTTCTGATTCATTGAAAAATCAACCAATTTTTGCTGCATTTCCTTATTGTGAATAATCACCAGTTTTATGGGCTGTAAGCCATAGGAGGTAGCAGTCAAATTAAAGGCATTCTTAAGTACCTCAATTTTTTCCTGAGGAAGTATTTTTGCGTTATCAAACTTTTTTGTGGCATATCGCCATTGAAGCGCTTCAATGTTTTTCATTCTAACTTTTTTGCTTATTTTGCAGTACAAATCTAGGTAATACTTTCACCAAGTTGAAATATCCTAAATAGATTTTATCAATACTCAATTCTGTTTAATTGTTTTTTTAAGGAGTGTACCTCCATTCAAAATACTACAATTATACAATACTCGTTATTATCACTGCTTATAAGATTTAAAGATGAACATGCTAAAAAAATTCATAGGGTTCATCTTAATGCTATTTGCACTGGGAATTTTAGTTATTTGGGGCGTAAGTATTTATATTCAACAAGTTACCGTTTCGAGTATTTATGAGGATATTGAAACTCTTCCGGCTACAAACACAGTAATTGTGCTGGGGGCCAGTGTACATTCTGACGGGAAACTCTCTCCAATTCTCCAGGACCGGGTAGATACCGCTTTATATCTTTACCAAAAAGCTAAGGTAAAAAGCTTTTTATTGAGCGGAGACAATCGCACCGATGATTATAATGAGGTTAGCGCTATGCGAAATTATTTGCTGGACCGCTGTGTTCCAGAAGCAAATATTTTTATTGATCCTGCAGGTCTTGACACCTTTGACAGTATGTACCGTTCCAGGAAAATATATGAGGTTCCCGATGCCGTTGTGGTCACCCAAAATTTTCATCTGCCCAGAACCCTTTTTATCGCACAAAACTTAGGTTTAAATTATATTGGTTTTCCTGCTTCTGCAAGACATTATAAAACAGAAAGAAGTTTGATTCGAAGGGAAAAATTAGCCAACCTCAAAGCGGTTTTTGAAATAGTGTTAGATTGGATTCGCAGAGATTAAGAAGGGAAAATACCTATTATCAGTTCATTCCATCCCAATAGGTAATTGGACTTTTGTGAATTAAAAATAAACAAACTTCTTGAGGTATAGTGTAACTTGATAAGCTTAGTACAAAAATTGATCCTTTTCTTCAGCAACAGAAATTTGAATCTATTACCTTCACAATCTTAAATTTTAAGAAATGATAAAATTGATTGTTACCGATATGGATGGCACATTGTTAAATGATAAGCACGAGATCCATCCCGATTTTTGGGAAATAGAAGACTTGCTTTCCAAAAAAGGAATCATGTTTTCGGTTGCCAGCGGACGTCAATATTACAACCTGGAATCAAAATTTGACAGGATTAAAGACAGAATGTTGTTTTTTGCTGAAAACGGCACCCTTGTCGTTCACAAAGGGCAGGAATTATACGTCAATGCTCTGGACTCTGAAGCTGCGATGAAATTTATTGAAATTGGCCGAAAACTCGAAGGTGTTCAACTTGTACTTTGCGGAAAAGAATCGGCTTATGTGGAATGCAATGATGAAAAATTTATTGAAGAAATTAAGCAATACTATACACGACTTAAAATTGTTGAGGATCTCCAATTGGTAGAAGACATTATTTTAAAAGTTACCATTTGCGATTATAAGGGGGTTGAAGCAAACAGTTACCATTCCTATAAAGAATTCAACAATGAATATAAAGTTGCAATTGCTGCTGAAATATTCCTTGACATTACCTCCCTTACTGCAAATAAAGGCAACGCCATAAAAGGAATTCAGAAAGAAATGGACATTTCCCCTGATGAAACCCTCGTATTTGGGGATTACCTCAATGATATTGAAATGATGCAAAATGCCACATATAGTTATGCTATGAAGAATGCGCATCCGGAAATTATAAATGCCAGCAACTATATTACCCGTTTTAACAATAATGAGAATGGGGTTTTGAAAACTATCGAGCAATTGGGATTGTTGAAAACAGAGCCGATGATTTTAGGAAAATAGATTCAATTTAAATTTTTCTAAAGTTTAACTGATTCTATTTTTCTGAATAATTATTTTATGGAGTATTCTAACTGATTCATATAGAAAAACTCCCTTAAAAATCCTTATTTAACTATGATGTTAGTCTTATCCAATCCGGTATTACCCGAAACAGGATCAAAAGCATAGACTAATATTTCATAATTCCCGGGTTTCAGATTTACTATGCCAGAAAATGTACTTGCCTGCTCCAAAACCTTCAAATCTAAGGTCTTTTCCAATTTTCCTGCTTTGGAAATCACAGCTTTCACTTCGTATTGATCGGAATCCCAAATTCCACCTTTTGTAATAGGGCAACCACACATCATTACGATATTGGTTTTAATTTCAATTTCGTTATTTTCGTCAATACTTTGGTGAGTTTGTGGCGACAATATATCTATTATAAACCCCGGTATTTCAACAACCAAACCATCCCCGAGTATATCTTTACCTGGAATTACCCATAGTGAAGTAGTAGATTTCACCCTATTTTCACCAGGCGCAAAGGCTTCTACATTAACAAATACAGGCTTTTCTATATTTAATTTCGCTAAAAAACCAGCTGTATTTTCATCTGAAAGTTTTGATGCGCGGGTTTGAGGATTTTTCATTATAACATCTGTATTCCCCGTACTGCCTTCTGTAAACCCTTCTGCAAGAATATTTCCTGTGCGTTCATCTCTTACAATCACCTTTGCTCCGCCCATTGAAGTGCCAACAAATTTCGCATCTTTGGCTTTCACCCTGATCATTACTGATGTTTCCTGAGCCTGAAAAATTTCCGGAGAAAGCAATAACATTACACATATTGCCAGATTTCTAATTTGTTTAATATATTTCATTTATCTTTTTTTAATAATTGACAAGTTACAAATTAAAGCATAATCTCTATTCAATCTTAAACTTTGAAAAAATTATCTAACTATGTTGCCAAATCAATTTCAGGCGGTTCCTGATCTTTCACATAATTTCTTTCGTTTTCCTCATATTGCTTCACATATTTTTTTAAGATATTCATTTCGGTTTCATTAAGGTCGTTGTCAGTTTTGTCGTTTGCAAGTTTTTGCCATGGATAAGGATTGGTATAGTCATATTCTCCAAAAACCATAAATGGGGTTCCATTTTTTATAATTTTTTGCCCTGAATTATCCAATTTCCATTGTTGGGCCCAATCGTAAATAAACTGAGCATCCTCTTTATATGCACGTACACAGGCGTGGCTAGCAGGATATCCCGGAAGAGAATATTCGTGAATTCCAACACCATCAAAATTCATAAAATTGAAATAATAAGGCATTTCCCACGCATCATCCACCGTGCTAATTTTTAGTTTTGCCTTGTAATTGGCATAATGAAGCCCATTGGGAGTTGGAGTTGATCTCTTCCC
>JBBRGD010000049.1:0-9549 GCA_038241065.1 Flavobacteriales bacterium | reverse complement strand
CAAGGAAACCATTTGCGGTATCGGTCATTTCTACCCCACATTTCGCACATTGATACTCGTGTATATGTTTAGTGACATTTTTTGAAATTTTTAGTCTATGCCCAAAAATGCGGCAATAAACCTTTGCAAACCGAAATAATTGAGAGTATTCTGTTTTCATAAAATTCTAATTTTATCGTTACGAAATTTAAAGTTATAAAAAAAAGTTAAATAAACGATAAAAAGTCACAATTAATCGATAAAGTGCAGGAATTCATAAACATCAGCTCGGTTTTCAAGGAAGGATAAGTGGCCATCGGGAAGACTTTGAAGTACGCAATCACATTTTTGCGCAACCATTTGAATTTCAATATAATTAATAACAGGATCTTGTGTTGAGGCAACAATGTATTTGGGTCCCTGAAAGGCTTTTAACACCTCAGTCTTATCTGTACGAATTTTCATACCTTTTAAAGCCGAAATAATTCCCTCTTCAGAAAAGCTCAAAGCATCTTTTATTAATTCATTCATTTCATCTTCAAATTTCAAATTGCTCTCTTTCGTCACCAAATTTGAAACAGCCATTTTCAC
Source organism: Flavobacteriales bacterium (assembly GCA_038241065.1). Lineage (GTDB taxonomy): Bacteria > Bacteroidota > Bacteroidia > Flavobacteriales > Flavobacteriaceae > Gillisia. Next base: position 8,979 of record JBBRGD010000049.1, on the reverse strand, counting down.
AAAGGCTTTTTTATTTTTCTTTACCAGAGCAATCGCTTTATCGCGATTTGTCTTTTTTTCTTCTGAATCTGGAAGTGGGGATGAATTTAAGAGCACCAAACTTTCCGTCATAATAGGGAATTTTTTACAAAATGCCAAACTCACATAACCTCCCATGGAATGTCCTACCAAAGTGATCTTTTTAACTTTAAGATGTTGCAGGATAAAATGGACCGAATCTGCAAAGAGCTCCATAGTATGAACTGGATTTAGATTCCCGGACTTCCCATGTCCCGGCAGATCGATGCAAATTACCTGGCGCTTCTTTGAGAGTTCATTTATAAAAGGTTCCCAAATTTTACTGCTTTCCAAAAACCCATGTAAAAATACCAATGGATTTCCAATACCTTTGGAGGTATAGAACAACTCCGTTTGTTTATATGTTAATATCATACTGCAATATAAAATAATTTAAACTGCTAAATGAAATTTACAAAAGAAGCCCTTGTGGTTGGATTTGCATTATTTGCTATGTTTTTTGGTGCGGGGAATTTAATCCTGCCTCCTTTTTTAGGTTTTTTTGCCGGTTCCCAGTGGTATCTGGTGGCTTTGGGTTTTGTAATTTCTGCTGTAGGATTGCCCCTTTTGGGTATTTTTGCCCACGCCCGGTTACAGGGTGGGATGTTCAATTTTGCCGAAAAAATCTCGCCAGTTTTTAGTTTGCTGTTTTGTATCCTCATCTACATTATCAGTGTTGCGCTTCCTGCGCCAAGAACTGCCGCTGTGACACACGAGATAGCGGTGCAACCGTTTTTTGATGTCTCTCCGCTCACCACAAGCGTTATTTATTTTCTTCTGGTATTTGTTTTTGTAATAAAGCGTTCTACCGTGATCAATAACATCGGGAAATTTCTTACCCCGGCTATTTTGTTATTGTTGCTCTTCATTATTTTCAGCGGATTTTTTTCTGAATACAAACCTATGGGGAAACCGGTTACAAAACTTCCTGTGCTATACGGGTTTTTTGAAGGTTACCAGACCTTTGATGCCATTGCGGCATTGGTTGTTGGAGGAGTAATAATAATTTCGGTAAAACTGAAGGGTTATACCTCCGGGATTGAAATAAGGAAAATCATAATCAACTCTGCAATCCTAGCCGCACTTGGATTGCTGCTGGTATATGGTGGGCTCATTTACAACGGTGCAATGGTCAATTCTGAATTTCCTGCCGATATTACAAGAACTCAGTTGCTCTCCGGGCTCACTCACTTAAACCTTGGGGCAATGGCACAAATAAGCTTGGCTATTTTGGTTGCGTTGGCTTGTTTTACTACAGCTGTAGGAATTATCACCGGGACAGCCGATTTTATGAAAGAAAGAATTAATAAACCATATGTTTATCCGGTAACTGTCACCACTGCTTGCCTTCTTGGAATATTGATTGGCGCACTATCAGTAAATACGATCATAGAAATCGCCCTGCCGATTTTGATGCTGATCTATCCTTTAACCATTGTTTTAATTTTGCTGAATGTTATGCCGGCCAAATTCAGAACAAAATTAGTGATGAGGGCATCTGTAATTGCGACAATAATTTTTAGTCTTCCCGATGCATTGAAATATGTTTTAACCACCGGGTTGTTTGAGGATGTTCAGAAATGGATCCCGCTCTCCATTTACGGTTTGGGATGGGTGACACCGGCTTTTTTAGCCTTCATTATTGCCATTCTATGGCAGAATAGAGTTGGGAGGAAGACATAAAAATAATCGTGAATTTGTACTAAACCTATTATGCACTTTTTAAACCACTAATAACACGAATAATTATATAAAATCATTATTGACGCCCCCTTGTTTTAATTTATAATTGCAGCATTATCAAAATCGAACGAATAATAAATATCACACAGTACTCCAAAAACCTATTATTAGTGCCTTCGTGGCTAATTTTTATCATTTCGTTTTTTATAGGCCACGAATACACGAATAATTAGATAAAATTTACATCAAAAAATCCTTATTTTGTCAAGGAATACCCATAAGCCAGCATTTGTGGCTAATTTTTCACCGGACAATAAGGATTTCAAAAAAGAACCCTCCTTCAAAAATATTACAATTTTGAAGGAGGGTTCAAGAAATAAATTTATAAAGATGAGTTTATGAATTCATCAAGTTTTCAATTTCATCTGCTTCAATAGGAATATTGCCCATTAAATTTAAGGGCTCTCCTTTTTCCTGAATTACAAGATCATCTTCCAACCGAATCCCGAATCCTTCAGCTGGAATGTAAATTCCGGGCTCGACGGTGAACACCTGGTTTGCCATCATTGGCTCGGTCAAAATCCCATAATCATGAGTGTCCAAACCAATATTATGTGAGGTTCCGTGCATAAAATACTTTTTATATGCAGGCCAATCCGGATCCTGGTTCTTTACATCTGCTTTGTCTAATAGCCCTAAATTCAGCAATTCAGAGGTCATTAGTTTTCCTACCTCGATGTGGTAATCGGCCCAGACAGTTCCGGGAACCAACATTTTGGTCGCTTCCTTTTTAACTTTGTTCACGGCATTGTACACTTCCTTTTGCCTTTTGCTGAATTTTCCTGAAACCGGAATAGTCCGGGTCATATCACTGTTATAATTTGCATATTCTGCTCCCACGTCCAATAAAATCAAATCGCCGGCTTTGCATTCTTGGTTGTTTTCGATATAATGCAACACATTGGCGTTGTTTCCGCTGGCTATAATAGGAGTATAAGCAAATCCGCGTGAACGGTTACTCAGGAATTCGTGCATGAGTTCTGCCTCGATCTGATATTCCCAAACGCCCGGCTTTACAAAACCAAGAGTTCTGCGGAAGGCTTTTTCAGTAATATTACAGGCATTTTGCATCAATTTCAATTCGATTGGATCTTTTACAGAACGCAACCTTTGCAAAATAGGATTGCTTTTGGCAACCTGGTGTGCTGGGTATCTCTTTTTGCTCCATTCTATAAAACGGGCTTCACGGGTTTGGGTTTCAATGGAGGCTCTATAATGCTCATTTGTGTTGTAATAAACCGTTTCGCATTGTGTCATTACCTCAAAAAACACTTTTTCAAACTCTTTTAACCAATAAACGGTTTTTATGCCGGTTGCTTCAAAAGCTTTTTCTTTTGTTAATTTTTCGCCTTCCCAAACGGCAATATGTTCATTGGTTTCGGTTAAAAACAAAATTTCACGGTGTTTTTCAATTGGGGCATCTGGAAAAAGAACCAGGATACTCGCGTCCTGATCTACTCCGCTTAAATAGAAAATATCCCTTGCCTGTTGGAACGGAATGGTACTATCGGCACTTATGGGATAAATGTCATTCGAATTGAAAACAGCTAAACTTTTTGGCTTCATTTTGGCCATAAAATTTTTGCGGTTTTTTACAAAGAGTTTACTGTCAATTTGATGGTATTTCATTGTACTGAATTTGATTTTCCTCAAAATTAAAGAAGCTAATATCAAAACCTGTTAAACTTAGATTAAAAGATTTCACATTTCTTTAACAAGTCGCTATTCATATAAATTCAGCCTGTTTTTCAATTTTAAATTGGTTTTTTGAAGTTCCTTCAACTTTTCTAATAAATGCTGAATTGCTTCCAGGCCTTCCATATTGATGTTTAGATCGTGATAAAGTCGATGCATTTTTTCAAATTCGGTTATTTTATCGCAATGCAGATATTCTTTTTGTTCCAGGCTAATCATTTCAATCAGGCCACTTTCGCTTAAAGATTTTATAAAAGTGAGCTCTACTTTGTAGCGGATACAAAGTTCATCAATTGCTATTAAATCATTTAAATTCATGAGCGTAATTTTTGCAATTCTTGAAATAATTCCTTTTCGCGGGTGGTAAGATTGGTTGGCATTTTAATTTGATAGGTAATGTACAAATCTCCAAATTGCCCCTCTTTTTTATATTTCGGAAAACCCTTTCCTTTCAATTTAATTTGGGTGGCGGGTTGGGTTTCAGGTTTTACATTGAGCTTTACCTTTCCGGTAAATGTATCAATCGTGATCTCGCCACCCAATATTGCAGTGTAAAAATCTACATCTGCCTTGGTATATAAATTTTCTTTTTCCCGCTTGAATTTGGTGTCATTTACAATGTTGAAAGTGATTAGCAGATCACCGTTTGGCCCACCCTGAATTCCAGGACCACCGTGTCCTTTTATTTTTATGGTTTGGCCGTTTTCCACCCCGGCAGGAATGCTTATCCGGATGTTTTTTCTGTTTACGGTAAGAGTGTGTTTTTTGCTGGTGTAAACATCAGATAAATTAAGCTGAAGTTCAGCATTGAAATCCTGTCCTTTATATTGTGGACTTCTGCCTGTGCCCTTCGATCTTGCACCACCCCCAAACATTTGTTCAAAAAAATCAGAGAAAGTATCATTGTCAAAATTCCCGGAATAGGATTGTTGCCTTCCACCACCAAATCCCCCGCCATATTGTTGCTGTTGCTGACGCTGTGCATGTTCAAACTGCTCCGCGTGTTCCCAGTCTTTTCCGTGCTTGTTGTATTTTTTGCGTTTTTCGGGATCGCTAAGCACCTCATTCGCTTCGTTTATTTGCTGAAATCTCGCCTGAGCGCTTTTATCGCTTGGATTGAGATCCGGATGATATTTACGCGCAAGTTTCCTATAGGCTTTTTTGATGTTTGCCTGACTGGCCGATTTATCGAGTTCCAGAATTTTGTAGTAGTCTATAAACTCCATTTAATTTTTAGGATATTAGTTTGCTCTAAATTAAGAATTCTAAAACTTATTAATGGAAAAATACTTTTAATTTATCTATTAAATCGCTAAATTTATTGACGTAATTTTAAATCTTTGATCAGAATTCCACAAAAACAAGGGCTATTTTAATCAGTTCTAAATTGAATTTTTAACAACCAAAAACTTGTTAAAAACTAGAAGTAGGCGTATTTTTGCACGTAAAATTTTATAAAATAATCAAATCAATGGGTGGATTCCTTAAATCTTCAGTAGCAAAAAAGTTTGCTATGGCTTTATCAGGACTTTTTCTAGTCCTATTTTTAGCTCAACACTTTATTATCAATGTAACTTCGGTCATTAATCCCGATGTATTTAACGAGATCTCCCATTTTATGGGTACTAACTTTCTTGTTCAGGCCATTGTGCAACCCATACTTATTTTTGCTGTGGTGTTTCATTTTATAATGGGGATTGTTCTTGAAATTATAAATGGAAAGGCAAGAAAAGTTAGCTATGCTAAGTTCAACGGAGGCGCAAATTCTAGTTGGATGTCCAGAAACATGATTTTTTCAGGTGCTGTGATCTTAGCTTTCCTTGGGCTTCACTTCTATGATTTTTGGTTTCCTGAAATAGCTCATAAATACTTAGAGTCACATCCGGAAGATGCTACAAGATATTTCGGGGAATTGGTGGAAAAATTTAAAAGTCCTATAAGAACCGGCTTATATGTTGTGTCATTTATATTTTTAATGCTGCACCTGCTGCATGGATTTTCTTCTTCATTCCAGTCTGTTGGTTTTAACAATAAATATTCGAAAGGATTAAGAGGATTTACCGTTGCTTTTGCGATAGTTATTCCGTTAGGGTTTATTTTTATAGCGCTCTTTCATTATATTAACGTTTAAAAGGTAAGATTTATGTCAGTTTTAGATTCAAAGACACCTGAAGGTCCAATTTCAGAAAAGTGGACAAAATATAAAGACGAGGTTAACCTGGTTAATCCCGCGAATAAAAGAAATATTGATGTTATTGTTATAGGAACCGGTCTTGCCGGTGGAAGTGCTGCCGCAACCCTGGCAGAGCTTGGATATAACGTGAAAACATTTTGTTATCAGGATTCCCCGCGTAGAGCACATTCAATTGCCGCTCAGGGAGGAATTAATGCAGCCAAGAATTATCAAAATGATGGGGATTCTAATTACCGGCTTTTTTATGATACGGTGAAAGGTGGGGATTATCGCTCCCGTGAAAGCAATGTATATCGTTTGGCCGAAGTTTCGGGAAATATTATAGACCAGTGTGTCGCTCAAGGAGTCCCTTTTGCGAGAGACTATGGAGGATTATTGGATAACCGCTCATTTGGTGGGGTTCTGGTTTCCCGTACCTTTTACGCGAAAGGACAAACAGGACAACAATTGTTGCTGGGCGCATATTCTGCGATGAATCGCCAGATAAATCGTGGAAAAATTAAAGCTTTCAACAGGCACGAAATGCTTGATTTGGTGGTTGTTGGAGGAAAAGCCCGTGGAATTATTGCAAGGGATATGGTTTCCGGCGAAATCCAGAGACATAGTGCTCACGCGGTTGTGATTTGTTCCGGTGGGTATGGAAATGTATTTTACCTTTCAACCAATGCAATGGGAAGTAATGCAACTGCAGCCTGGAAAGTTCATAAAAAGGGAGCATTTTTTGCAAACCTTTGTTTTACGCAAATTCACCCAACCTGTATTCCTGTATCGGGAGATCACCAGTCTAAACTGACTTTGATGTCTGAATCGCTTAGGAATGATGGAAGGATCTGGGTTCCAAAGAAGAAAGAAGATGCAGAGGCCATAAGGACCGGAAAATTAAAACCTACGGAACTGAAAGAAGAAGACAGGGATTATTATTTGGAGAGGAGATATCCTGCATTTGGGAATCTGGTGCCACGTGATGTAGCTTCCAGAGCAGCAAAAGAACGTTGTGATGCTGGTTATGGTGTAAATAAAACGGGTGCTGCAGTTTATCTTGATTTTAGCGCTGCATTTGTGCGGTATGGAAGTGAGACTGCTAAAACTCAGCATCTTGAAAATCCTAGCGATGAAAAAATCAAGGATTTAGGAAAAGCCGTAATTGAAAGCAAATATGGAAATTTATTTGAGATGTACGAGAAAATTGTAGATCAAAATCCGTACGAAACCCCAATGATGATATACCCTGCGGTTCACTATACCATGGGAGGAATCTGGGTAGATTACGATTTACAAACTACAATTCCCGGATGCTATTCTTTAGGAGAAGCTAATTTTTCAGATCACGGTGCAAACCGCCTGGGAGCTTCAGCTTTGATGCAAGGTTTGGCCGATGGTTATTTTGTATTGCCTTATACAATTGGAAATTATTTGGCTGCGGATATCAGAACCGGACCAATTTCTACCGAATTGCCTGAATTTGAAGCGGCGGAAAAGAATGTTCGCGATCAAATGGATAGACTGATCAATAATAAAGGGACAAAATCCGTAGACCATTTCCATAAACGACTTGGAAAAATTATGTGGGATAAGGTTGGAATGTCCCGTAATGCGATACACCTTGCTGAAGCGATTAATGAAATTAAAGCACTTCGGGAAGAGTTTTATAAAGACGTACGGGTTCCAGGGACTGCGAATGAAATGAATCCTGAACTCGAAAAGGCTGCCAGAGTAGCCGATTTTATGGAATTGGGGGAATTGTTTGCCAAAGACGCATTACATCGGAATGAATCTTGTGGAGGACACTTTAGGGAAGAATACCAGACAAAAGAAGGGGAAGCCCTTCGGGATGATGAGAACTTCAAGTATGTAGCTGCCTGGGAATACACCGGAAATCCGGCTGAGGCTATCCTGCATAAGGAAGAATTGAATTATGAATATATTGAACTTAAAACAAGAAGCTATAAATAATAAGATTTGAGATATTAGTATTGAGTATTAAGATACCTAAATCAAAATACTCACTACTCACTTCTCATTACTCAATACTAGAAAGTATGAAGCTTACACTAAATATTTGGCGTCAAAAAAACGCTTCCGCTAAGGGAAAAATTGAAACCTATAAAATTAACGGAGTTGAACCTGATATGTCCTTTCTGGAGATGTTGGATGTTCTTAATGAAGGATTTGTAGCTAAGGATGAGGAACCTGTGGTTTTTGATCACGATTGCCGCGAAGGTATTTGCGGTTCCTGTAGCTTACAAATAAATGGAGAACCACATGGGCCGGGCAGGGGTATTGCAACCTGCCAGTTACATATGCGAAAATTTAATGATGGAGATACCATTGTAATTGAGCCATTCAGAGCAACGGCATTTCCTGTAATAAAGGATTTGATGGTGGACAGAAGTTCTTTTGACAGGATTCAGCAAGCCGGCGGATATATCTCAGTAAATACATCTGGAAATACCCAGGATGCCAATAATATTCCAATAAGCAAGGAGGATTCAGATCTTTCTTTCAATGCTGCAACCTGCATAGGTTGTGGTGCCTGCGTAGCAGCTTGTAAAAATGCGAGTGCTATGTTGTTTACCGCTGCAAAAGTGAGCCAGTTTGCTTTACTTCCCCAAGGTAAATTGGAAGCCAACAGGCGGGTACTTGCTATGGTGGAACAAATGGATAAAGAAGGTTTTGGAAATTGTACCAACACTGGCGCCTGTGAAATTGAATGCCCAAAAGGTATTTCTCTTGAAAACATCGCGCGTATGAACCGTGAGTTCATGTCTGCCTCGACAAAAGGATAGAAATTTCTTTTTATAAATAATTCAATCCCGGATTCTTTTAGACTTCGGGATTTTTTTGCATCTTATTTAAAAAATAATCTATGGCTCATCTAAATCATTTCCAATCAAAATTGCAAGGCGAAAAAGACAGCATTTTCTCGATAATGAGCCAAATGGCACAAAAACATAACGCACTTGACCTTTCTCAGGGTTTTCCAAATTTTGAGACTGACGATCACTTAAAAGAACTGGTGACAAAAGCGATGAAAACCGGGCATAATCAATATGCTCCAATGGCAGGCGTATTGGAACTCAGGCACGAAATCGTTAAAAAGATCGAAGCTTTATACGGAAAAAAATATGATGAAAATACTGAAGTAACGGTCACTCATGGCGCCACACAGGCAATTTATTCAGCCATAACGGCTTTTGTCCATAAAGGAGATGAAGTTATTGTTTTTAAGCCCGCATACGACACTTATGAGCCAACCATCAAGCTAAATGGAGGTGTTCCGGTTTTAATTC
>JBBRGD010000048.1:0-9632 GCA_038241065.1 Flavobacteriales bacterium | reverse complement strand
CAATAAGAATCTACATATGAAATGAGCATAACGCGAATACGATACAAACAGCGATGAAGATATGCGAATTATATATGACCTATAAAAAACAATAAAAATCTACATATGAAATACCAGTTGAGAAAAAAAGCTATCATTCTCCTTGCGGACGGGACCATTTTTCATGGAAAATCTGTAGGTGATAAAGATGGAAGTGCAGTAGGAGAGGTTTGTTTTAATACCGGAATGACCGGTTATCAGGAAATATTTACAGATCCCAGTTATTTTGGGCAGCTTATGGTTACCACTAATGCCCATATTGGAAATTATGGAGTTAGGAATGAAGAAAACGAATCGGATAAACCTAAAATTTCGGGACTCATCTGTAAAAATTTCAGTTACAACTATTCCAGGCCAGCTGCCGATGGTTCTCTTTTAAAATTCCTTGATGACAATGAGATTTTTGCGATTTCAGATGTTGATACAAGAGCCCTGGTAGCTTATATTCGGGAAAACGGTGCTATGAATGCAATTATTTCAACAAGGGTAGATGAAATTGATGCATTAAAGGCTGAATTGCTCGAAGTTCCGGATATGAATGGATTGGAACTCGCTTCCAAAGTCTCCACGAAGGAGCCATATTTTTTTGGAAATGAAGATGCAACTTTTAAGATTGCAGCGCTGGATATTGGAATCAAAAAGAATATTCTCAGGAATTTTGCCGAAAGAGATGCTTTTGTAAAAGTTTTTCCTTTTAATGCTACTTATGAAGAAATGAGCAGTTGGAATCCTGATGGATATTTTCTTTCCAACGGCCCGGGAGATCCCCAACCTTTGGAAAGCGCCATTAAATTAACCAAAAGAATTTTGGAGAAAAACCATCCTTTGTTTGGGATTTGTCTGGGTCACCAGGTTATCGCCTTGGCCAATGGAATTTCGACTTATAAAATGCACCATGGACATCGCGGGATAAATCATCCGGTAAAAAATCTAAAAACAGGGAAAGGGGAAATCACTTCCCAAAATCACGGGTTTTCAGTAAATAGGGAAGAAACGGAGGCTCATCCAAATTTTGAGATTACGCATATATGTTTGAATGATCAAACAGTAGGAGGAATGCAAATGACCAATAAAAATTGTTTTTCTGTACAATATCATCCTGAAGCAAGCCCCGGGCCACATGATGCTAATTATCTCTTTGATGAATTTATGGATCGTATCAAATCCGTTAAATTATAGAAAGTGCCCTCCTGAGAGGGCTTTTTCTATAATTATTTTCAAAATATTAAATTTAGTTTAATTTAGTTTAATGTGATCTTTGTAATTTTAAAGTTACTTTTTTGAAATCGCTCCCGTTTTTTGTTGATTATGGAATGAATAAAATCCTAAGAGTTCTACTACAACTTAATCTTAATAATTTGTGTTTTCAGAGATTCTTTTATTGGTTTATTAGATTTCTTTATAAGAATCCTCGAAAACGATATCGTTAAAATGAGGCAAAAACTATCTTAATAAGGCGCAAAATAAGAGCGTTATTTGTATCTTGCTGTCCGGTTAAAAAAATCATTAAAATATAAATTATGAGTATTATTATTAATATACACGCACGTCAAATATTTGACTCAAGAGGAAATCCAACAGTAGAAGTAGATGTGATAACAGAAAATGGAGTATTGGGAAGGGCAGCTGTACCTTCAGGTGCTTCAACAGGAGAACATGAAGCAGTAGAACTTCGTGATGGCGGAAAAGAGTTTATGGGAAAAGGTGTTTCCAAAGCTGTGGAAAATGTTAATACAACTATAGCTGAAGAATTATTGGGATATTCTGTATTTGAACAGAATTTAATCGATCAGGTTATGATAGATCTTGACGGAACCCCAAACAAATCAAAACTTGGCGCGAATGCCATTTTAGGCGTTTCTATGGCTGTTGCAAAAGCTGCTGCCAATGAACTTGATATGCCTTTATACAGATATATTGGTGGGGTGAGCGCAAATACAATTCCTGTTCCAATGATGAACATTATTAACGGTGGTTCTCACAGTGACGCACCTATCGCATTTCAGGAGTTTATGATCATGCCCGTAAAAGCAAAAAGCTTTTCTCATGCTTTGCAAATGGGAACCGAAATATTCCACAATCTTAAAAAAGTATTACATGACAGGGGTTTGAGTACTGCTGTAGGTGATGAAGGTGGTTTTGCTCCAACTTTAGACGGAACCGAAGATGCTCTGGAAACTATTTTGTTGGCTATTGAAAATGCCGGTTACAAGGGTGGGGATGATGTGATGATCGCTCTGGATTGTGCCTCTGCTGAATTCTTTGAAGACGGAAAATACGATTACACTAAATTTGAAGGTGATAAAGGAATTATCAGGTCCAGTGAAGAACAGGCCGATTATCTGGCAGAACTGGCTTCAAAATATCCTATTATATCTATTGAGGATGGAATGGATGAAAACGATTGGGAAGGTTGGAAATATTTAACCGATAAAATTGGTAAAAAAGTTCAGCTGGTAGGAGATGATTTATTTGTAACCAATGTAGAGCGTCTTTCCCGCGGTATTAAAGAAGGTATCGCAAACTCAATTCTAATAAAGTTAAACCAGATCGGGACTTTAACTGAAACTATTTCAGCAGTAAATATGGCTAAAAATGCCGGATATACTTCTGTAATGTCTCACCGTTCAGGAGAAACCGAAGATACTACCATTGCCGATTTGGCCGTGGCTCTTAACACCGGTCAAATTAAAACCGGATCAGCTTCAAGAAGTGATCGTATGGCAAAATACAACCAGTTATTGCGTATTGAAGAAGAATTGGCAGGAGTAGCCTATTATCCTCAGGAAAATGCCTTTAAAATAAAATAAAATTTGATATCTTTTTAAACTAAAAAAGCCTTTCTTACTTAGAAGGGTTTTTTTTGTAATATTTAGATTTTCATTAAAATTAGAAATATTATTTAATTATCTTTTATGTTTAAGAAAAGTTCTAATATAAAAGTTTTAATTAAATGAATAATTTTCTTTTTGTAGCCTCAGAAAATGATGCCATACCCCATTGTAAAGCAGGTGGAATGGGGGATGTTGTAAGAGATGTCCCCCGCCAGATTTCAGAACGTGGAGATAAAGTTCACGTAATTGTTCCTGCATATTCCAGATTGCATAACAAAGGAATTTTTAAGACACATCTTCATTTTCAGCTCAGGGGTGAAATCTATATAGCCGATTTATATGAAGTTCCTCCTAAGAAGGAATTCAGTAATATATATCATTATGTGATTCATCATCCGGAAATTAAGGCCGGGGATATTGCCCATATGTATCATAACGATATTGAAGAACCTTTCTATACCGATACCATAAAATTTATTATATTTTGCACTGCTGTCGCGGAGGCTATTAAACACGGTGCTTTTGGAAAACTAGATATTGTCCATTTGCATGACTGGCATTCAAGTATGCTATTATTTTTAAAAAAATATCATCCCTCTTATAAAATACTAGGAAATATTCGGTTTGTATATACAATCCATAATCTGGCAATTCAGGGAATTCGTCCTTTTGAGAATAATTACTCTTCAGTTAAAAATTGGTTTCCCAATGTTTATTTCAACACTAAAGAATTGATGGATCCCCGGTATCAGGATTGCATTAATTTAATGGCGGTAGGAATTAGGCTTGCAGATGCTTTGCATACCGTATCACCATCCTATAAACAGGAGGTGTTATTTCCCAGCAGCCCACCGGAATTTATTGGAGGTGAAGGTTTGGAAGAGGATTTACGACTTGCCGATAATGAAGGCCGTTTTTTTGGCATTCTAAATGGATCCAATTATAGCAATATAAGGAGATCAAAAAGGAATAATTTATTTTCCAATGCGTTAACCGCTATTTTTCATTGGCTTCAACAGGAGTCCAAAAAATATAAGGCAGATTTTTTAGCGCATACCGGAGAAAAAATTGTTCCCTATTTAAAAAATAAACCACGATTTATCTGTTCGAGTGTGGCCAGGCTAACCGAACAGAAATTTTATTTTTTCAAACGTTCTCCCAAAGCGCTTATCGAAATCCTGGAAAAGCTTGATAAAATAAATGGAATTTTTATTTTACTGGGTACAGGTGCCCCGGAATATGAGGAATTGTTCAGAAAAATTAGTCATAAGTACAAGAATTTTCTATTTATAAATGGCCAATCTGAGGATGTTATTGATTCCATTTACCTGGAATCTGACCTTTATTTTATGCCCAGTTTGTTTGAGCCTTGCGGAATAAGCCAAATGCTTGCTATGAGGAACGGGACTCCTTGTCTGGTTCATAAAACCGGAGGATTGAAAGATACGGTAGAAGATATGGTTACCGGATTTACTTTTGATGGGGAAACTTATGATGAAAAAATAAAAAATATGGTTTCCGTCTTTGATGATGTCTTGGAAATTTTTATAAATGATAAGTCAGCCTGGAATAAAATTGAGTTGAATGCAAAAAAAATGAGATTTACCTGGAAGAAATCTGTAGATGAATATTACAGGTTTTTATACTCATTTAACCTTTAACATTACAATCTTCATTTTTATTCAAAATAAAGTATTTTTAATGAATTTTTCATAATATTCTTGCCCACTCTGTGCCATTTATTAACAGTAAATTTTGTATTTTTAGCTAAGAATAAATAAAAACAATTAAAAATTAATTATATGGAAGTCATGGAAGAAAAGAAAGGAATAGCTACGGTAGAGATTAATGGGGAAAAGCATGAATTTCCATTGATCACTGGTACCGAAAATGAAGTTGCTATTGATATTAAAAATTTAAGAGAAGAAACAGGATTAATAACTCTGGATCCCGGATATAAAAATACAGGAAGTTGTGAGAGCGCGATCACTTTTCTTGACGGAGAAAAAGGAATTTTAAGATACAGGGGTTATTCAATTGAAGAATTGGCAGAAAAAGCCGATTTTCTGGAAGTTGTATTTTTGTTGATTTTTGGAGAATTACCGACAAAAAAAGAATTAGACAAGTTTAAAGCAGATATCCTGGACCAAAGTGACGTTAATGACGATATGAAGAAGGTTATTGCGGGTTTTCCGTCTTCTGCCCACCCAATGGGAGTTCTTTCCTCATTGACCAGCGCCCTTACCGCCTTCAATCCAAAATCTGTAAACGTAGATTCTGAAGAGGATATGTATAAAGCCATTGTAAAAACTTTTGCTAAATTTCCAACAATTGCCGCATGGACGCTTCGCAATAGAAATGATCTTCCTTTAAAAAACAGGGACAAAGACCTGGGTTTTGAAGAAAGCTTTTTAAAAATGATGTTTGAAAAACCAGGAGAAGAGTACAAACATAATCAAGTTGTGGTAGATGCATTGAATAAATTATTAATTCTGCATGCAGATCACGAACAAAACTGTTCCACTTCAACCGTGCGAATGGTAGGTTCTTCACAGGCTGGTTTATTTGCTTCTATTTCTGCGGGAGTTTCGGCTTTATGGGGTCCACTTCATGGTGGTGCAAACCAGGCTGTAATTGAAATGTTGGAAGAAATTAAAAAGGATGGTGGCGATACTTCAAAATTTATTAATAAAGCAAAAGATAAAGATGATCCGTTTAGATTGATGGGTTTTGGTCACAGGGTTTACAAAAACTTTGATCCACGTGCAAAAATTATCAAAAAAGCGGCAGATGAAGTTTTGAGTGATTTAGGCGTGGATGATCCAGTTTTTGACATTGCCAAAGCTCTTGAAAAAGCAGCATTGGAAGATCCATATTTTATTGAACGTAATCTATATCCAAATGTTGATTTCTATTCAGGAATTATCTATCGTGCACTAGGAATTCCTACCGAAATGTTTACCGTAGTATTTTCAGTTGGACGGCTTCCGGGATGGATCGCTCAATGGAGAGAAATGCGATTGGGAAAAGAACCAATCGGAAGACCTCGCCAGGTGTATATTGGAGAAAATCTTCGTGAATTCAAAAACGTTGAAAATCGCTAAATCGAAATTTTATAATATCAAAAAAGCTTCATTTCGCAATGGAGCTTTTTTTATTGTGTACAATTTATTCAGAAATTATACAAATTGAATATCACCGGTATAGCCTCATTCTAAAAAGGAATTGTATTTGGGCAGAACTAATTCTGAAGTGGGGTATGTAAACTGGATTTACTGCTAATTACATACTCGCAATCTTTCTTTTTGGCGATTAACATTAATTCGTAATTCTGAGGATCCTCTGGGATTTTTAAATTTAATTCGGCTCCGGTTCCCATTTTTTTTATAGCCAGGTCATTTCCAAATATGTCTTTTTTAATTAGGTTCCATTCAAAGTTAAAATTCAGTTTGGTTTGAGACGCTAAAACCCATTTATTATCAAGATATAACACGGCATTATATTTAGCAATTTCGTCGGGGTAAAGTGGCTGCGAGGGTTTTAAAATTCTTGCGCTTGTAGTTCCCAATTCCACAGTAGTTTCTGTCCAGATGTTTTTTATTTTCCCAGAAATTTGTTTTTTATTCCCATTAAAATCAACCAGCCCATCAAAAGTTAACCAATTAATTTTTCTTTCATCCTGCCAATTTGATAGGATAATATCCACATTTTTATATTTTTCAATATTTTCTATTAAAAGTTCCGGATTGAGGTTGCTTATGTAAACTGAAATACCTTCATTCTTTGAGAAGGTTAAAACCTTATTTAGCTCCAATGGATTATTTACTAATAGCCCATAGGAATCTATAGGCAGGTTTTCTTGAATCTTTTTAATATTACTGATGGTTTCCCTATTCAGTTTAAGTTCTATTACCAGGGATTTCTTGGGATCGATGGTTTTTATCTTAGGAATAAATGAATAAAGCCAATTTAAATATGCTGTTTGTTGATAAAACAACAATGGTTTTGTATAAGTATGCTCTAGGTCATATTTAAAAGAATATCCAATAATATTTTGATTTTCTTTTAAGCTTTCTACATCGGCAATGAGCTGTTCTCTTAGTTCATTTAATTTTTCCCGGTCGTCAATAAAATCTATAGAATTATCTATGTCAAATTCGTAGATTACTTTCAAATCAAATTTTTCAGAGTACTTAAGAATATTATAATCATATATATTTCCGCCGGTGAACTGGATTGTATTAATCCCTATTTCTTTCAGTAATCCAAAATCCTCAATAAGAACATTTTTAGTTAAGCCATAATAATTATCTCTCCAATTTTGACCCTTCTTATAATGCACGCCTTTAATATCGTGTGTAGTAATAGGATTGGCAGAAGTAGTTTTGACACCTGAAGTTTTTAAGGAAAAAGCAGGTTGTTTTGGGTTTTTCTGAAAATTGGCACCGATTAAATTCATTGAATCTGTGGTCCAATCCAAATCTCTATTCGAATACCAATCATTACTGGGAATATTTTTGTCAACGGCACTATTAAATACAACAATTGCTGAAATCTCTTCATAATTAGCGTTTATGGAATCCATCGCATTTGTTATCCATTTCTGCTGGCGGTTCTCCAAATTCAATGAGCCAAATTCAGCTAATATAACAGGCTTTCTTGTAAACGAAAACAATCCATTACTAAAAGGCCTGTATAAATCTGCAAAAGAATTATATTTTCCATCACTGTTTAAAGTGTCATAATTTAATGAAGTGATCCCAATCCAGTCAACATAATCATCCCCGGGGTAATAATCGGACATAGTTTCCGATTTCCAGGGATTCCAAACCAGAATAATTTGTTGTGCATCTTCAGATTTTATCAACTTATGAATATGTTTCCAGGCTGCTATAAATTCCCCAGGTGCATTATCTCCAACCTGAGACCATGGATATTGTGGATTATCAAACTCATGTCCAAATCGCAAAAAAATAGGCTTGTCATAAGATTTTAAAATTTTCACAAAATCCAGGATGTAATCATTAAAATATCCTTCTGCAATATATTTAAATGCTTTTTTACCATCTTTTAGTTCTTTTGATGAACCACTCTTTACCAGTTCTGCTATCCAGGGTTCCCAGGTGATCATAGGTAGAGCATTTTTTTGGTAGGTAGAGATCATTAATTCATGAGGGAAATCTTTAATGCTATGTTTATTCCAGGCAAGGTAAAATGACACGATATCAAAATTGACATTTTGTTGGTTTTCTATTAAATTAATTTCCTGAATATCAGACAATCCATTTTCCTTGATAGGTTGAAAGATCCCAAGATATCGGTTTGATGTTTTTTCTGAATAAGGAGATTGAACTTTTTCCCATTTTGAAAGATCATTAAAATTTTTATAGTTCATTGAAAGCATCAAAACTACCAATAGAAGAAGTAAGGCTATCTTTCTGGTAATGGAGAATATGGAATTAGCTATTCGGAAATTTATTTGTTTAATTCTATCAAGTAATAAAAATTCCTTATTTCCCATAATAGTTTTCAAAATTCTATTATGATTGGTGACCCTAAAGGTGAGATATATGCCATAGAACATGATTCCGGCATTAAAAAATGCAAAACCTGCCATGATCAATGAAAAAGGAGTCAGATCCTTATTTAATCCATAAATAATTGCAAAAATTGAAAGTAATGCCACAACAAAATTTGGAATGATCAATTTTAAATTTGTATTCCATTCATCCTCCTTGGGGGTAGGTAGATATGGGACTCTTTTGTTAATTATAGTATAAGCTAGGGCCAGAATGTAAATCCACCAGGTATTTATGTGCAGGAGACCACCAATTATATGAAATCCCCTTTCTTTTTTTTCAATTACCCATTTTTGAATATAAGTTCTAATCAATAAAGAACTTGTGGCAACAGGTATTAAAACAAGTCCAAAATCTATTATATTTCCCTTCCAGGGATTTATGGAAAATAATAGCGAGAGTATCGGGATTATAAAATTAATAAGACAAATAATCCCACCCAGATAATGTAGCGGTAAAATTCCGTAATGTATTTTTTGTCTGTTTGTTAAATTTTTAAAAATTTTGGGATAGACTTTTACTAAGAGCTCAAAAGTGCACCTAGACCACTTTAATTTCTGCTTAAAAAAGTTAGTCAAATTTGATGGAGCAAGCCCTCTGGCCAAAACTTCCGGCAAATAAACCGCTTTCCATCCTTTCGAATATAAAAGCATGGCAGTATGCATATCCTCACATAACCCGGGGGCATGACCTCCAATACTATCTAAGGCGCTTCTCCTAAAAACACAATTTGCACCAATAGCGTTAAC
This sequence comes from Flavobacteriales bacterium, assembly GCA_038241065.1. Taxonomy (GTDB): domain Bacteria; phylum Bacteroidota; class Bacteroidia; order Flavobacteriales; family Flavobacteriaceae; genus Gillisia. The sequence continues at coordinate 431 of JBBRGD010000048.1, read as the reverse complement.
CGCACCATAGGAGTTCAACGTCATCATCATCGGGCCATAAAACTGAAAGGTCTGTTCTGCAGCTCCGCGGGATACAAGAGTTTCCTTATAATTATAATAAGATTGTACAATTTGTACAAATCCAATATCCGTATTTTCAAAATGCGGAAGAATTGGATCAAGAAAATTTGGCTCTGGGATATGATCGGGATCTAGTATTACGCAAATATCACCTGTAGCATATTTTTTTAAAGCGTTATTAATGTTTCCCGCTTTTGCATCTATTCGATTATCCCTTGTAATATGTTGTATTCCATTTTCCTTACAAAATTTCTTTAAATACGGGTCATTTGCTTCATCACATAAATAGGTTGTATGTGGGTAAGTTATATTATTAATTGCCTCCAGGGTAGTTATAGTCATCTGGTAAGGCTCCCCTGGAAAATAAGTAG
>JBBRGD010000047.1:0-9700 GCA_038241065.1 Flavobacteriales bacterium | reverse complement strand
GTTTGGTTTTAAAATGCGCTATAAATTCTTTAACCCTTTTAATAAAATTTGGATGGATATCAAACATTAAACCACCCGGAATATTGTAGTTCATAGTTAATCGGGCGCCACAGGTTTCTTCAAAAATATCGTTAATCATTTCACGATCCCTGAAAGCGTAGAAATAAGTGGTCAATGCGCCAACATCCATTCCCATTACTCCCCACCACATATTGTGTGATGCAATCCTGGTTAATTCACCAATTATTGTCCTAATCACCTTAACACGTTCCGGAACTTCAATTTGAAGTGCATTTTCAACGGCTAAACAAACAGCTTCATTATTAATATTTGAAGACAAATAGTCCATTCTATCGGTTAGATGTACAATTTGCTGATAGCTGTCCCGTTCGCACATTTTTTCTATGGAGCGGTGAATATATCCTAAATCTGGTTCTACTTTTTTGATGGTTTCACCATCTATGGTTAATAATAAACGCAAAACCCCATGAGTCGCCGGGTGTTGAGGTCCCATATTGATGAAATACTCTTCAGATTTAAAATTGTTATTTACAGTAGATGTTTCCATTTTCACTTATTTAACAATCATATTAATATCATCTACGTAATCTTTTCTAAGCGGAAATCCATCCCAGTCTTCGGTTAAAAAAAGCCTTTTCAAATTTGGATGGTTATTGAATTTTATTCCGAAGAAATCGAATACTTCACATTCGTGAAATTCGGCCGTTTTCCAAATATCATAAACCGAATCAAAAACCGGGGTTTCCCTGTCTTCAGTTTTTACTTTAACCACAATTATATGCCTGTGAGTAGTAGATTCCAAATGGTAAACTACTCCTAATTCTTTTCCCCAATCAACTCCGCTTAAGCAAAACAAATAATCGAAATTGGTTTCACTGTTGCTTTTTAACTGAGCCATTAATTGGTGAAGGTCTGCCGGTTGTACACTGATATTTAAAAACTGGGATTCTTCCTCGGTAAATTCCAATTCGGAAGTTACAGGATCGGGAATCCAGGTGCTTATTAAATTTTGTAATGCTTCGTTAGTCATAACCTTCAGTTTTATAAACCTTCATCAAATCCGTCTATAGGATTTATTTTATGTTTCATGTTTTCTGTTCGTATTTTATCCTGAAGCATCAGCATGCCTTCCAATAAAGCTTCCGGGCGGGGAGGGCATCCCGGCACATATACATCTACAGGGATAATGTGATCTGCGCCTTTTACAACCGAATAGGAATTGTAAAAGAACGGGCCTCCGGAAATTGCACAGGCTCCCATGGCAATTACGTATTTGGGTTCGGCCATTTGATCATATAAACGACGTAAAACCGGTGCCATTTTGTTGACAATGGTTCCTGCTATTATAATTAAATCGGCTTGTCTTGGCGAAGGTCTTGCAACTTCAAAACCAAATCTTGAATAATCGTGGCGGGCAGCACCTGTTTGCATCATTTCAATTGCACAGCAACTGGTACCAAAATAAAGCGACCAAAGTGAATTTGAACGTCCCCAATTAATTATTTTATCTAATGAAGTGACAATTACGTTTGCTCCATTTCCTGCGGGAATAACTTTCCCGGGGAAATCTTTTGGAATTTCACCTGGACTTCCGGCAGGTGTATTTGTTTTATCTAGTCCCATTTTAATGCTCCTTTTTTCCAGGCGTATGCTAAACCTAATCCCAGTATGAATAAAAATATGACAATTTCAATAAGCGCGACAAATCCAACTTCTTTGAATACTACAGCCCAAGGAAATAAAAATGCGATCTCCACATCAAAAATCAAAAATAAAATCGCGTATAAATAGTAGCCAACTTTAAACTGAACCCAGGTAGGCCCAACAGTTGTCATCCCGCTTTCATAAGGTTCCCGTTTTGCCGGATTGTCGGATTTATGTGAAATTAAATTTGACAGAAAGTTTGCGCCTGCAACCAGCACAATACCGGCTATTAAGAATACTATAATTGCTTCTGAACCCATTTTTTTTACCATTTATTACTCGGTAAAATTACTTGCATTCTTTTGGCTTATAACTGATAGAAATCAGTTATAAGCGCATTTTAACATTAAAATTTTCCGGAAAATAATTTTTTGTGAATTGGAAAATCAAAAAAAATGCTTTAACCCAATTGGCTAAAGCATTTTTTATTTATTATTTTCAATAATTGTTAACCTTATATGAACAGGTTTAAAATTATTTTACCTGGTAAGTTTCTCCTGAAAAGAACAGATCATCGGTTTTTTTGAATTTGGAATTTGCTTTTACCTGAGCGGTTAAGTAATCCTCCCTTTCTTCTAAAGTAACATCCTCAAAACTTCTGATAATTCCCGTAGCAAGAGGATATTCCAGTCTCACTAGCATTTGATGAAGGGTTTTATCTTCTTCTTTGGCATTGTGTACTAAAAGATCTTCCTGGGTAATTCCATTTTCACCAATAGTTACAACCTCTAATTTTAATCCGTTTAGCACAAGGCCTTTATCGCTGTTTTTACCAAAGATCATTGGTTTGCCGTGTTCAAGATAAATTTGTTTGTCCTCTTTAACATTTTTATCGGTCACATTGGCAAAGCATCCATCATTAAAGATCACACAGTTTTGTAAAACTTCCACTAAAGAAGTTCCTTTAAATTTATGCGCATCTATAAAAATTTGGGTCATAGCCTTTGGATTGTTACCACCAATTCTGGCAAAGAAACGCGCATTAGCACCTAGTGCAAGTTCTCCGGGAGAGAAAGGAGGCTGAGTGTTTCCGTATGGAGATGATTTTGTTTTTTGACCTATCACGGAAGTTGGAGAAAATTGTCCTTTGGTTAATCCGTAAATTTCATTGTTGAACATCACTATATTTAAATCGATATTTCTACGTAAAACATGGATAAAATGATTTCCACCTATGGCCATTGAATCCCCGTCCCCGGTCATCACCCAAACGCTTAAATCAGGGTTGGCTAATTTTACTCCGGAAGCAATCCCCGGTGCTCTACCATGAATACTGTGCATTCCATAAGTCTCCATATAATAAGGAAAACGTGAAGAACAGCCAATACCTGAAATGAATACCACGTTTTCTTTTGCAATTCCCATTTCGGGAAGTGCTTTCTGCATTGAGCGTAAAATTACGTAATCGTCACAACCAGGGCACCATCGTACTTCCTGATCACTTGTAAAATCCTTGAATGTATATTTTTTTACAGATGTAGTTTCCATAATTATACTAATATTTTAAATTGTTCAATTAGTTCTTCGTTAGAAAATGGTAAGCCCTGAATTTTGTTGTGTTGGAAAAATTCAAATTTGCTGCAGTTGATCTTTAGAATACCAGCAAATTGACCACTATTTAGTTCACAAACAATAATTTTTTTGAATCTGGATAAAATCTCTTCCGTATTTTTCGGCATAGGATTTATGTAATTAAAATGCGCAAGGCCAATTTTTTTATAGCCTTTCGCATTTATTTGTTTCACTGCGGAATGTAAAGAACCATAAGTTCCTCCCCATCCAATCACCAGTAAATCTCCTGAATCGGCAAATTCTGTTTGTAAATCGGGAATGTTATTTTGAACCAGCCTGATCTTTTCAGATCTTATATGAGTCATTTTTTCGTGATTTTCCGGAATATATGAAACATTTCCGGTTACACTATCTTTTTCCAAACCACCAACTCTATGTTCTAATCCTGGAGTTCCCGGAATAGCCCAATCACGAGCCAGTGTTTTTTCGTCCCTATTATAAGGATGCCAATCTTCTTTGAATTCCGTGATCTTGCGATTTTTAATTTCAGGCATATCTGCTACACTTCGAATTTTCCATGGAGCCGATCCGTTTGCGATATAACCATCAGTTAAAAGTATAACCGGGGTCATATGTTCCAATGCGAGTCTGGCGGCTTCAAAAGCATAATCAAAACAGTTTCCGGGGGTGCTCGCTGCAATAACAATTACAGGGCTTTCCCCATTTCTGCCATACATAGCCTGAAGAAGATCTGATTGTTCTGTTTTTGTGGGTAAACCGGTTGAAGGCCCACCACGCTGTACATTAATAACAACTAAGGGCAATTCAATGATCATCGCCAGGCCAATTGCTTCGCCTTTTAATGCCAAACCGGGTCCTGAAGTTGTTGTAACGGCCAGATCACCGGCGAAAGAAGCGCCAATTGCCGATGTAACCCCAGCGATTTCATCTTCTGCCTGAAAAGCTTTCACTCCAAAATGTTTGTGTTTAACAAGCTCGTGCAAAATATCGGTAGCCGGAGTAATAGGATAAGATCCTAAAAACAATTCCAGACCGGACTTTTCTGCAGCCGCCAATAATCCCCAAGCAGTTGCAGCGTTACCCATAATAATTCTGTAGGTTCCGGCGGCTAGTTTTGCAGGGGAAATTGTATAAGAATTAGGGATAAGTTCTAAAGTTTCGGCATAATAAAATCCTGCGTTTAGTACTTTCGTATTTGCCTCAATTAATTCAGGTTTGGATTTGAATTTTTTATTGAAAAATTCAACGGAATGATCGGTAGAACGATTGTACATCCAGTAGATCATTCCTAATGAAAACATGTTTTTACTTCGGGTAATGGATTTATTGTCCAATCCTTCAACATCTTTTAATGCTTCCTTTGTCAAAGAACTCATTGCAACTTGAATAACCCGATAGTTTTCAAGACTTCCATCTTCCAGCGGATTGGTTTTGTACTCTGCTTTTTCTAAATTCTTTTTTGTAAATGAATCGGTGTCCACAATAATTGTGTGCCCGGGTTTTACTGCATACAGGTTGGTTTTTAATCCTGCGGGGTTCATTGCGACAAGCAAATCTACATTGTCACCGGGGGTACTCACCGCAACACTACCTATATGGACCTGGAATCCTGAAACGCCATATAAACTTCCCTGAGGTGCTCTAATTTCAGAAGGATAGTTGGGAAAGGTGGCGATATCATTACCAAACATAGCAGAAGTATCAGTAAACTGAGTTCCTGTTAGTTGCATTCCGTCACCTGAATCACCAACAAAACGAACAACTACCGCCTCCAGTACTTCAGGTTGAAGTTCCACATTCCCTGTTTCTGTTTTTGTAATCATAATTTGGAATTATTTTAAATAATTGGCTTCAAATATAGCTGCATTTTCCCGAAAAAAATATGATGATGGTCATAATTCAGCATTTCCTTTAAGTGCTTCACCCTCATAAATTAGCGTTAAATATGATCTCAACTTTTACATATGTTATAAGATTTCACTTTTTACATTGAAATATGATTCTGGTCATATAAAAACACGAAAAACCGCAATAAATTTACACCTTATAATATTTTAAATAATTGAACTTATGGCTATTATCATAACAGACGAATGTATTAACTGTGATGCTTGCATCTCAGAGTGCCCAAATAATGCAATTTATGAACCGGATGAGCAATGGGCTTATTCTGATGGAACAACTTTAAGCGGGTCGGTAACTACACCTGGTGGAGAAGATGTTGATGCTGATGAAAAAAATGAACCAATCTCAGATGAGTTTTATTTTATAGTCGCTGATAAGTGTACCGAATGTAAAGGTTTCTTTGATGAACCTCAATGTGCAAAAGTATGCCCGGTGGATTGTTGTGTTCCTGATGAGGATAATGTGGAAGCTGAAGCTGCACTTTTAGAAAAGCAAACTTGGATGCACGCTGAATAATTTTCCTTTAATTTTTCCGAAAAATCTGCCTTAACATTTTCATTAAGTAACAAGAACTTTAATGACATTCATTTTTGAAATGCATAAAGTTAATTAATTAAATGTTCTTTTTTGAAAATCAAGGCGTTTTAATCAAATATATTCAAAATGAAAAAAAATTTTCCAAAACTGATTTGCGACGCGAATGAAGCGGTTGCAAGAGTTGCACATAAGACCAATGAAGTTTGTGCTATTTATCCTATTACCCCATCATCACCAATGGGTGAACATGCGGAAGAGTACAGTTCAAAAGGTAAAAAAAATATTTGGGAAAATACTCCCAGAATTGTTGAAATGCAAAGTGAAGGTGGTGCCGCGGGTGCTGTTCACGGATCTCTTCAGGCAGGAGCATTAACAACTACCTTTACATCCTCACAGGGATTGTTGTTAATGATCCCTAATATGTTTAAAATAGCTGGAGAATTATTGCCTTCGGTAATACATGTTGCAGCCAGAACCGTCGCAACTCATGCACTCTCCATTTTTGGAGACCATTCAGATGTAATGGCAGCAAGGCAAACCGGATATTCTATGTTGTTTGGAGGTTCTGTACAGGAAGCGCAGGATTTTGCATTAATTTCCCAGGCAGCAACCTTGCGGTCAAGAGTACCATTTTTAAATATTTTTGATGGTTTCAGAACTTCACATGAAATTGCGAAAATTGATTCTATTCCTGATGAAATAATTAAAGCCATGATGCCGGAAGAAAACATCATGGACCACAAAAAAAGATCCTTGGATCCAGATCATCCCGTTATAAGAGGAACGGCTCAAAACCCCGATGTGTTCTTTCAATCCAGGGAAGCGGCAAATTTATTTTACGATAAAGTTCCGGGAATAGTTCAGGAAGTAATGGATGAATTCTATGAACATACCGGCCGTAAATACAGTTTATTCTATTATTTAGGAGACCCGGAAGCTGAACGTGTTATTATAATTATGGGTTCTGGAGAAGGCGCGGTTAAGGAAACAATTGAAACCCTGGCTAATACAGACGAAAAAATTGGAGTGTTATTTGTTCGTTTATACAGACCATTCTCTATTTCACATTTTATTGAAAAATTACCTAAAACGGTTAAAAAAATAGCTGTTTTAGACAGGACAAAAGAACCTGGAAGTACAGGTGAACCTTTATATCTGGATGTTGTGACCGCCTTTGCGGAAAGCGACCGTGAAATGCCGGTTATAGTTGGCGGACGTTACGGATTGTCTTCAAAAGAGTTTACCCCTGCCATGGTAAAAGGGATTTACGATGAACTTTTAAAAGACAAACCTAAAAATCATTTTACCATTGGAATAAACGACGATGTAAGTTTTACAAGTTTATCCTACAACCCGGAGTTTGAAGCCAAAAGAACAACGATTAACTGTATTTTTTATGGCCTGGGATCTGACGGAACGGTTGGAGCGAATAAAAATTCAATTAAAATTATTGGTGAAACTACCGATAATTATGTTCAGGGATATTTTGTATACGATTCAAAAAAAGCGGGATCTCAAACTGTATCGCATCTTCGTTTTGGACCGGAACCAATATTTTCTACCTATTTAATAAATATGGCCGATTTTATTGCCTGCCATCAATTTAATTTTGTGGATAAATATGACATTCTAAAGAATATTAAAAAAGGAGGAACATTCCTTTTAAATTCACCGTTTTCCAATGAAGAAATTTGGGATGAATTGCCCAAAAAAATGCAGGAAGAAATTGTGGAAAACGAATTGGAATTTTATGTTATTGATGCCACAAAAGTCGCGCAGGATGTAAATCTGGGCAAAAGGACAAATACCATTTTACAAACTTGTTTCTTCGCTATTTCCGGGGTTTTACCAAAAAATGAAGCCATTCAGAAAATAAAAGATGCCATTGTAAAATCCTATTCCAAAAAAGGGGATAAGATCGTAAAAATGAACTTTGAAGCCGTTGATCAATCATTGGAAAATCTTCAAAAGGTTATTTATCCGTTAAAGTCTACAAATAACAGGGGATTACAACCGATGATGACCGGTACCGAAGACCCATTTGTAAAAGAGATTTTAGGAAAAATTTTAGCCGGAATGGGAGATGAACTTCCTGTGAGTGCTTTCCCAATTGATGGTACTTTCCCAACAGGAACAACACAATACGAAAAACGAGGGATAGCCGATTTTATTCCGGTTTGGGATGATGCCGACATATGTACACAATGTAATAAATGTGTCGTTATTTGCCCACATGCAGCCATTCGGGCGAAGGTCCTTTCTAATGAAGAATTAGTAGGTGCGCCTTCATCTTTAAAAACCGTTTCGGCAAAAGGAAGACCGTTTTCAAGCGACAAAGAATCATATATTTTACAGGTCTCTCCCGAGGATTGTACGGGTTGTGAACTTTGTGTAGAAGTTTGTCCTGCTGAGAGCAAAGAGATCGAAAATTTTAAATCCATCAATATGAGGAAAAAACTCGATGTTGATGTGGAGGAAAATGTGAACTGGGATTATTTTGTTAATTTGCCCTATTATGAAAAAACAGAATTGCAAGTATCCAACATAAAAGGATCACAGTTTTTAGAACCTTTATTTGAATTTTCAGGAGCTTGTCCTGGTTGTGGAGAAACACCTTATATTAAATTGCTTACCCAACTGTTTGGCGATAGTATGTTAATCTCCAACGCCACCGGATGTTCTTCTATTTATGGAGGTAACCTGCCAACTACACCATACAAAACAAATCAATTTGGAAGGGGTCCTGCCTGGGCCAATTCACTGTTTGAAGACAATGCCGAGTTTGGTTTAGGGATGAAGTTAGCCCTGACCAAAAAACAGGAAATAGCAGTGGGTCTTTTAAAATCCATAGAAGTACTGGTTGGAAGTGAACTGGTAGAAGCTATATTAAATAATTCTGAAGAAACTCAGGCTCAAAAAGAGGAGAAGTTTGCTCAAATCGAAGCTCTTAAAGAAACCCTCGCTATTATTGATAATAATGATAATGCCAACAAGTTAAACCAATTGACAGAATACCTTCGCAAGAAAGCGGTCTGGGTAATTGGTGGTGACGGATGGGCTTATGATATTGGGTATGGAGGTGTTGATCACGTTTTATCAACCGGTGAAGATATCAATGTTTTGGTATTGGATACAGAAGTTTATTCTAATACCGGCGGGCAAATGTCCAAATCCACTCCAATGGGAGCAAGTGCTAAATTTGCCGTTTCAGGTAAAAGAACGAGTAAAAAAAATATGGCACTTCAGGCGATTTCCTATGAGAATGTATATGTAGCACAGGTGGCAATAGGAGCAAAAAATTTGCAAACCCTAAAAGCCATTGAAGAAGCTGCGGCATACCCGGGACCATCATTAATTATTGCGTATTCCCATTGTGTTGAACACGGATATGATCTTAAACATGGAGTTTCACAACAAGAGAAAGCCGTTGAAACAGGTTATTGGCCACTCTTTAGATTTGATCCTTCCAAACCAAAAGGAAAAAAATTCAAATTGGATTCCAAAGCACCTACCGCACCTATAAGTGAGTTTATGTATAATGAAGGGCGTTTTAACAGGGTGGTGAAAAATGATCCGGAATTAGGAGCAGAATTGCTTAAAAAGGCACAGGAAGAAGTGGATACAAGATGGGAGAGACTGGATCTTTACCGAAACATGTAAATTGACTGAGCAGAAAATATTCCCGCAATACTGCCTGCTTGCAGGCAGCATTGTCCGGAAAACAAAGGTTTTTTATTGATTAGGATATTACAATAGCAAATATTATTGCCTGATTCTCCCCAGATTACGGGATTAGGATACTAAGTTTGTTGTGGCTTATTCTATCAATATAATGTAAACGCAGGCCAGAATAGCAAAGAATTTTACAAATGAAACATCCCAAAAAATTGGTTTCTCATAAGGGAAAATGATTAAGTGAATGTTGCTCCCGGCTATAGGGAGTCCGCTCAATTAATAACCTAAAAAAATGAAAGCGAAAGACAACAAATTTTTTGATCAT